>JBLNCU010000216.1:0-8417 GCA_050260935.1 Bacillota bacterium | reverse complement strand
GGCTGATGAGTTTAACTCAAAGGTATTCCCAACTTCGTCAAAACTGGCGAACCGCCTAGTGCGGACCCGCATGCTAGGTGGTGTGAGAGGACGGGGGTTTGCCGCCCCCTCCTACTCGATTAAAAAGTCAGCGCTGAATGTCGAAAGATTGAAACCTTGGAAACAGGAAGTGTTAACTTGAAAAGCTCCTTTTACCCTTCCCGCTCCGGCCTCCCCTCCCGGCGCCAACGCAATTTGGGATTTCGGGCGGCCAGCGCTTCGTCCACTCTGGTAATCGGAGTTGCGGATGGGGCGTTGACCAGAACTTCCGGCGTGGTGACGGCTTCATTATATATCCGGGACATTATTTCAATAAAATAGTCAAGGGTGTCCAAGCCTTCAGTCTCGGTTGGCTCGATCATTAGAGCCTCCTCCACAATTAGTGGGAAATAAACGGTTGGCGGATGAATACCGAAATCCAATAAGCGTTTGGCGATATCCAGGGCCCGGACATGGGAAGCTTTTAAATTGGCGGCGGAGATCACAAACTCGTGCATGCACGGGCGATTGTACGGCAATTGATAAAGTTTGGCCAAATTTGACCGTAGATAATTAGCATTTAGCACCGCATCGCGGCTCACTTGCCTTAATCCTTCTCCGCTTAAAGCCTTAATGTAAATCAGCGCCTTTAGTAGAACCGTAAAATTACCGTAAAAACCCTGGACCTTGCCGATGCTTTTAGGACGATGGTAATCCCAGAAATAACCCTGATCATTCTTGGCCAAAACCGGTAGGGGTAAAAAATCCCCTAAAAAAGCTTTCACTCCAACCGGGCCGGCGCCGGGACCCCCGCCGCCATGGGGAGTGGCAAAGGTTTTATGCAAGTTGAGATGCACCAGATCAAACCCCATATCTCCAGGCCGGACCAGGCCCATAATAGCGTTGAGATTTGCTCCGTCATAGTATAAAAGGCCGCCGGCGCCATGGACCAGTCCGGCGATGGCGGAAATCTCCTTTTCAAACAATCCCAAGGTATTTGGATTGGTGAGCATTAGGGCGGCGATTTCAGAAGATAATAAGCTTTTTAGATGCTCCAGGTCAACTAAGCCTTCTGAGTTGCAATTAACGGATACAGTTTCAAAACCGGCCATTGCGGCGCTAGCCGGATTGGTGCCATGGGCCGAGGTCGGCACTAAAACTTTCCGGCGTTGAGTTTCTCCTCTAGAACGATGATATTCTTTAATCAGAAACATAGCGGTAAGTTCCCCGTGAGCTCCGGCTGCAGGTTGTAAAGTGAAAAAGTCCATGCCGGTTATCTCGGCCAAGGATTTTTCCAGATCGTCCAGGATGGCCAGGGCGCCCTGGGTAAATCTGGTGGATAGCCAGGGATGCAAGTTTTGAAAACCCGGTAAAGAAGCCAGATCCTCGTTAATTTTGGGGTTATACTTCATGGTGCAGGACCCTAAGGGGTAAAATCCCGAATCTACGCCGTGGTTGCGGGTAGAAAGATTGGTATAATGCCGGACGACATCGATCTCCGCCAGTTCAGGGAAGTTTAACGGCTTCCGGCGCAAGTTTTCCGCTTTTATGGTTTTGGCGGGCTCCGTCCGGGAAACGGTGGATTCCGGCAATTGCCAAGCCCTTCGTCCGGGGACTGATTTTTCAAAAATTAATCGGCTCTCGTTCATAGTAGGCACCTCATTTCCGAGCAGAAACGGTCCAATTGATCCTTGGAAAATATTTCGGTGGCGCAGATTAAAAGCGCGTGATCAAGTTGGGGATTGATTAACCCTAAGTTTAACCCCGGCATTATTCCTTTTTCCGGGAGTCTTTCAATGTAAAAACCAGCCGGCTTGGGAGTTTTTATGGCGAACTCCATAAAGAACGGGCTGTTATATAGGGGCTGATAGCCGTCTGCCCGGAGATTTTCCCATAAATAATGTGCGTTGTCGTAAGCCCGTTGGGCCACTTCCTGTAGCCCTTGAGGGCCTAGGACCGAAAGATAAATGGCAGACCTTAATGCGCATAACGCTTCATTGGAGCAAATATTGGAGGTGGCTTTTTCGCGCCGGATGTGCTGCTCCCTCGTTTGCAGGGTCAATACAAAAGCTCTTTTTCCTTGATGGTCGATGGTTTCTCCGACCAACCGTCCGGGGATGCGGCGGATAAACCGTTCCGAGACCGCCATTAGCCCCAGGTATGGACCGCCGAAGGCCGGCGAAAGCCCTAAAGGTTGCCCCTCGCCCACCACGATCTCAGCCCCCAAATTCCCCGGAGATTCCAGAATACCTAAGGTCACCGGGTTAACGTAGCAAATGGGGATGGCTTCTTTTTGCTTTATTTTGCTTATCAATTCCGGCAGATCCTCAATTAATCCGTAGAAGTTAGGATTTTGAATAACAACCGCGGCTGTTTCCGAATCCAGCTCCCGCTCAAGAAATACCAGGTCGATAAGGCCCTCTTTAGCCGGAATTTTGATGATTTTGGTACCGATATTCCGGGTGTAGGTTGACAGGACTTGCCTGAGATGGGGACTTAAGGTTTCCGGAATCAAGACCTTGGTCCCCTTTTTTTCCTTCACTGCCATTAGAACCGCCTCGGCTAGGGCGGTCGGGCCGTCGTAAAGGGAGGCGTTGGCCACCGGTAAACCGAAAAGTTCGGCAATGTAGGTTTGGTATTCGAAGATGGCTTGGAGTACCCCTTGGGAAATTTCAGGCTGATAAGGGGTGTAAGAAGTGTAAAACTCGGAACGGCCCGCCAGATGATCGATTACAGCCGGAATATAGTGTTGGTAAACTCCGGCGCCTAAAAACGACAATTCATAGAGCTGGTTTTCGGCGGCTTTTTTGTTGAAGTAGTCTCTTAACTCTACTTCAGTCAGTGGCGGCGGAAGTTTTAAAGGGCGGTCCAGACGAATTCCGGCTGGAATGTCAGTTAAAAGATCTTCAAAGGAGTTGACCCCAATACTTTCAAGCATTGTGCGGCGGTTTTCGGGGGTGAGCGGAAGATAGGGATGATTCATTCAATTTCCTCCTTTCGTCCGGGCATAAAAGGGGAGTCTAGCTTCTTTCGCAGTAAGCAACTTGCCCCTGATTTCAATTTGGAATTCCGGATCCGGGTTTTCCCGGGATTGGTTGATCATGATCATGGCCATATTTTTATCCAGGGAAGGGCAATAATTACCGGAAGTAACAAAACCAATCTGGCGATTCTCCTTGAAAATTCGACAGCCCGAGCGGGGGATTCCCCGGTCGGCCATTTCCAAGCCGGTTAAATGAGCCGGGCCACCCTTGAGCTTTTCCTCCAGTAAGGAAGTTTTGCCGATAAAATCGGGTTTATCAAATTTAACAAACCGTTCCAATCCAGCCGCTATTGGAGATATACTGGTGGTTAGTTCGTTGCCGTATAAAGGAAGACCGGCTTCAAACCGTAAGGTGTCTCTGGCCCCAAGTCCGACCGGTTTAATTCCCAGGGGAGCCCCGCTACTCATTAATAATTCCCAGGCTAAAACGGCATCTTCGGGCTTTAAATAGATCTCAAATCCATCTTCACCGGTATATCCTGTTCGTGACAGCAAGGCCGGAATCGAATCCAGCCTAACTTCAGGCACAAATTGGTAATATTTAATTTCCGTCAGCGGATACCGGATTAAACCACTTAGTAGCGCCAGAGCGTTCGGGCCTTGGATGGCTAGTTGGGCCGTATCCTCAGAAATGTTGGTGATCGAAACGGTAAAGGAGCGGCTTTGTTTTACCAGCCAGTCAAAATCGGTTTGGATATTCGAGGCGTTCACCACTAAAAGGTATTTTGTTTCGCTAAAACAGTAAACCAGCAAATCGTCAATAGTGCCGCCGCTTTCCAAACATAAGGGCGAGTAGCGTATGTGCCCCGGTTTTAAGGTGGCTATGCGGTTGGTTAAAACGTAATCCAGAAAGGGAGCAGCCTGGAGGCCCTCCACTAAGATTTCTCCCATATGGGAAACATCAAATAAACCCACTTGGCGGCGGACTGTATGATGCTCCTGAATAATCCCGCTGAATTGAACCGGTAAATCCCAGCCATGAAAGTCAATCACTTTTGCTTGATACTTTTGGTAAATCGGGAAAAGTGGGGTTTGCATTTTTGTCTCCTTTCGTTTAAATTATGAATTAAAAAAGAACAGGGCAGAGAGTTCGCACGCGTGGCGACGCTTGCGCCTCTTACCCTGTTTAGTTACAAAAGTGTATCCTCATTTGTATTATTTCGGTAAAAATTAGAAAAATCCTTCTTCTCAAATCAAGTCAGCCTATATTAAAACGGCGCTTGGCAACTGGAAAATTATAAAGGAGAATTTATTGATGACCCCGGATAATCCCCCAAAAATGCTTGATATCTATAGGAATTTATTGAATGCTTTCGGCCCCCGCCATTGGTGGCCGGCAAAAACTCCCTTCGAAGTCATGGTTGGCGCAGTGTTGACTCAGGCCGTCGCTTGGCGGAATGTTCAAAAAGCCATCGCCAATTTGGAGCAGCGCGGTTTGATGTCGCCGGAAAAAATCTATCATTCATCAACCGCAGAATTAGAAGAACTTTTAAGACCGACCCGTTATTTTAAAATGAAGACTAAGAAACTGCAAGCGCTGATCCGGTTTCTAGTCGATGAGTATCAAGGTAGTTTAGAACGGCTTTTTAAGGAGGAGCTTATCCCTTTAAGGAAAAAATTATTGGCTGTTTATGGTTTAGGTCCGGAGACGGTTGATTCCATTCTACTCTATGCCGGCGGGTTGCCTGTTTTTGTGGTCGATGAATATACCAGGCGGATCTTTTGGCGCTTGGGTTTCACCCCTGAAAAAATTTCCTATCAAAAATTACAGGAATTTTTTACGGCCAATCTTCCGGCCGAGGTTCAGCTCTATAATGAGTTTCATGCTTTGATTGACCATTTGGGAAACCGGTTCTGCCATACCAACCCGGACTGCCTCCCTTGCCCTTTAAAAGAAATTTGCCATTATAAAAACAGCCTTGCCGACCAAACTACCACCAATAGTTGCGGATCCAGACCGCCAAATCAGCCAGCAGACCCAGTGAAACCGGGAAAAAAAAGAGCAAACAATAATCCGTTAAATTCCAAACCGAGTTTAACAGCGCGTAAAAAAATAAAAGCGGTAAAAAACCCCCCCAACTAATGAGAATAGGAGACAACCAGGGAAACCGGATTTTATATCGGCCGCTCCGGTAACCTAAAACTATGGCCAAAACCGGACTAAAGAGGGCCAGCAGTCCATAAAACCAAGGAAACGCATTAAGCAAGCTATCCCGGGAAAAACTTAGACTGCATATAAAAAATACCACCGGAAGGATTAAAAGGAAAAAGTTATAGGCCATAAGTATGAGAGTAAAAAAAATAATTTTGCGCATTAAATAAACCCCTTATCTTTTTTATGAAAAAAGGAAAAAGGCTAGAACCATTATTTACCGGGTCTTTAAAAGGGGGGTCGATGAGGAGCGATCGTTGGTCGTCGCTTGCCTTTATTATTATGGCGGGTAGGTTATAAAGAAGGTTTCGGGTATAGCCTCAGTTAAAGAAAAAGCCGGGGGAGTTGTCCTGGCTTTGAATATTGCTAATGAAGATTTATCTTAAACTCGGGTATTTAGACAGTTCATACCGGTTGCTGGGGTTCCACAAGAGAAAATCGTGGATTCCATTGTCCTCCAAAGCTTTAATCTGTTCAGCCATTTGTTGACGGCCGTATGAATGCCCCAGCGAGAAATCTTGGATCCAGGGGCGAAGCTTGGCGCTGCAATTTTTCAGCCGTTTGTTTCCATCCTGCAGGGCCTTGGCCACTACTTCGTAGGGATGGCCGTCCGGGTCGGAAAATCCGAAAGAACCTTTCGGATAATGGGAAGGATAGATCATCGGGGAGATATAATCAACCGAATTAGCTATTTTTTCCAACTTTTGGCCGATGTTCAAGTCATCCGGAACCGATAACGCCAGGCCGAAGATATCGGCTGATAAAGGTGCACCCAAGGTGTTAAGGTCTTTTTTGGCATAGGACAGGAAATTGCTGATTACATCCTCTTTCAGTTCACCTTTGGAGAAAGGATATACGCAATTACTGATTTTACCGTCGCTTAAAAAACGGACATAATCAAATTGAACCTCGGAAAATCCCATATTTACCGCTTCTTTGGCAATATCCAAATTATACTTCCAAACCTGCCGGTTATGCGGATCAACCCAGATCATCCCTTTACGGTCTCTCCATAAGCCGCCGTTTTTATCCAGAACGGCGATTTCAGGATGCTTTCGTGCCAACAACGGATCCTTAAAGACTACAATCCGGGCTATGGCATAGATTTTTTCCTGGCGCAATCTGGAGACCAACTCTTTTAAGTTGGCTATCCGCTTGGAACCGGCGCCGATTTCTTTTGCCAAAGGCACGGCTGAGGGATAGCTAATAGTTCCGGTGTCATCCTTCAAATCGATAACCACGGCGTTAATGCCAGAATCTTTAATGAATTGGATGATCTGCTCCATTCTTTTGGAACCGGCCACCCAGGAGGTGCTGTAAGCGCCAACCAGTCGGGATGGAACTGCGAGGGGTGTTTTTGAGGGTAGGTCGGTAGAGTCGGCCGGCTTTTGGGTGGTTGTAGCGGTGACTGCTGGCGAAAGAATTTGCTCTTTGGGGGAGTGCGGCTTGGAGAAGATGGCTTTTTCGGCCAGCGCCAAGGTTAGGAAAAGGCTCAACAAAAGAAAAGCAATGATTAGAACAGGCACTTTTTTCATAGATGACTAATCGCTCCTTTTTATGTATATTGCCTTTTTCGTTATTCCTTTTATTACTCCTCTAAGAAAATACAGGCAAAGCAAAAGATTTTTCTATAAAAGAGGGATAGCCTAAGAAAAAATTATTATACTATCTAACGATATATTTTAGTAAAGGGTGATGTAAATGAAGCCGGTCTTAGTTTTGATAATCCTCTTAACCGCTATGGCAAGCAGTCTGTTTTTTTTAGAGGTGAGCCAGGCTGATTGGACTTATACTGTGCAGCGAGGCGATACGCTCTTTACTATCGCCAAAAAAACCGGGTTAACGGTCGACGATATCAGAAATCGAAACGGTCTGGGCTGGAGCTTGCGAATCGGTCAAAAAATAATAATTCCTACCGCTACTAGCCGGGTTGCCGCTCCCACTCCGTCTTCGGGAAATGTGAACCTGTTGGCCCATTTAATTCAAGGGGAAGCCGGTTCTGAACCATATATCGGCAAGGTAGCCGTCGGGGGCGTGGTTATGAACCGGATTCAAGATCCGAAATTTCCGAAGACAATCGCCGGGATAATTTATCAACCGGGCGCCTTTGAATCCGTAAGCAATGGAATAATCAATCAAGAAGCAAGCGCGGAATGTCAGAAAGCGGCCCAAGACGCTATCAGCGGCTGGGATCCTTCCGGAGGAGCCATCTATTTTTTTAATCCCTCTAAAACCAGCAGCCCGTGGATGTGGGCCCGAAGAATAATCAACCGGATTGGCAATCATGTATTTGCTATTTGAATCTGTAAAGATAATAATCTTGGTTGAATACATTTCATGTAGATAATAGAAGGGAGTATTTACCTTGAAATGGTTGAAATGGGGATTACAGCTTTTAATTCCATTGGTGGTCTTATATACCATTGGTTATTATGTGCCCGGATTTAGCGCCCTTACCGTATCCTGGGTCATTGGGTTGTCGGTTTTAATATTCATGGGCGAGTTGCTGGTCGAGCTGACGCTGGGAAAAGTCTCAAACCGTCTTGGAGTAGCCATCTTGGGTTTTTTGGTTTCCACCGCCGTACTTTTCACGGTAACTTTGGCCATTGAAGGGGGCCACGTACCTCTGGGAGGAGCTTTGCTAGCGGCCGCCATTATTGCCGTCTTAACCGCTTTTGTCAATCCGGTAAATGCCAAATTAAAATAAGGAGATTTCCAATGAAAAACACGCTCAATCTTTTAATGAAAACAGCTTTAACCTTAATAATTCTTTTTTTATTAATTCCTATCTTCGGTAAAAGCACCTGGACCCAAACCATAGTAACAGGAATAATCCTGGTACTTTTAAGTTATATCGCCGGAGATTTATGGATATTACCGAAATACGGAAACATGCCGGCGTTAATCGCCGATTTCGTTTTGGCGGCGGCGGTTATCTGGCTGATGATGAAGGCCCTGCCCCATTTTGTATTAACCAGCGGTGGGGTTTGGGTTACGGCTTTGGTGTTGGCCCTTGGAGAATGGCTATTTCATCTTTATTTACAGGCAACTCACGCTCCCGGAAAAAAGGTTGATTAATCCCCTAAAGAATAATTAAAAAAAGCCGCCTTTTACAGGCGGACAAGAAAAAGGAGGAAGGGTTGTTGGGGTGTATCGGAAATAACGGTGTATTTTTTTAACCTTTATTATATATTTCGGCATCAC
>JBLNCU010000215.1:0-8789 GCA_050260935.1 Bacillota bacterium | reverse complement strand
CGAAACCGGTATGCTCTGCGGTTACGGCGCGTCAGTTAAAAAGTTTCGGTCTTGTCTCCGGAGTAATGGTTCTTGGAAACCAAAGGCCGATTGTCGTTTGGCAGCGATATTTTTATCCGCCGGGGAATGGTGAAAGAACCGATCATCGATGTGTCCAGGCAAGCAGCGCTCAATTATTTGTATTTTATGGTCCGATATTTAGTGATCTCAAACCATTTATTGGCAAAAGCAGCCAGCTTATCCCTTTCAACTAGTTTAAACTGGCTAAAATCATGTTTGAATTCATCCAAATCTTCTTGGCAAGATAATTTGATCGAAAACCCCATCATGTTTAAGGCGGGAAATCCATCATAAACATAATCATTGACAGCGATCACATCACTTAGGGCGGCGGCCCTAATTTTGGCGACCTTTTTAAAATGAAGATCAATGATATTAAAACTCTCCGGGAAACGATAGGTCTCTCCGCTAATCGGCACCCGCTCGCCGATTTTTATGGTTTTTGCGTCATGAACAAAAGGTTTGATCACGCTTTCGGGTATTACGAAATAATAATCATCGAAGCAAGCGGTAATCATTTCTTGATCATCCTTTACAAGACGCCAGATCATCTGACTTTTCTCCTGTGCCATCAAATTCACCTTCCCTTGTTGAAAACAGGGCTAATTAATTACTTAAGAAATATTACCTGCTATTGATGGGTTTGTACCCTAAAAAATTATTTTTAGTATAGCAAAAAAAATCGCTTTGTCAAATAATTTTTTCTTTTTATTACCATTAATATAAATAGATAGTATGCAAATGGGGGGTATAATAAAATACTTAGCCTTACAACACAAGGAGTTACCGGCTTTTTTTAAAGCGATCCATAAAAAAACACCGGATTGTGGCGCCGGTCCGTAAAGAAACTCAATTCGCCTTTACTGAGGTTAATCACTGTAAAGACATGGTTTAAACAGTTTTTTTATAGAAAATAGTTGAAAAACTTCTTCGGAGAATATATAATAATATTAACATATTCCTTAGTTAATAATTTAGGTAGTTAAGGTATTTTAATGAAAGACTTCCTAGACAGTGACTGGAAGAATATTGCCTAGAGATTAACCGGCTATATTTGGGAGCCATATTATATTTGAGACTATATTTAAACGAAAGGGGATATGAACATGGATCTGAAAAAAGTCTTTGAGGAAAGACGTTCGGTGAATTTCTTCAAGCCGGAGACCCAGATTGAAGAGGATCTTTTAAGAAATATAATTAACCTGGCCGTTCTTGCTCCATCGGCTTTTAATTTACAGCCTTGGGAGATTATTGCGGTAAAGTCCGCGGAGGCTAAAGAAAAACTGTTTCCGCTGGCCGGTAACCAGCCCAAAATTAAAGAAGCGCCGGTAACCTTGATAATTATCGGGGATTTAGAGGGGTATAAACCCGAGAACCCGGCCTGGGACGATTTAAAGGCCATGCTAAACAATGAACAGGCGCTGAAGGGGTACCAGCAATATGCGGCTGCTTTATATGGTTCGTCGGAAGTTAGGAGAACCAAATTTGCGGAAAGCAACGCGGCTTTATTGGCGATGTCAATCATGTATGCAGCTAAATATTATGGTCTGGAAACTCATCCGATTAGCGGAATTGATTTTGAGGGAATTAGAAAGCAGTTTGGCCTGGCTGAAAATAAAACTGTCGTTATGCTGATTGCCTTGGGCTATTTTGATGATTCCAAGACGTTGTATCCCAGGCGCAAGCGTAAGGATTACGATGAAATTGTAAAAGAAGTATAAAAATCGAAAGCTCCTTTCATAATGGAGGTGTTATGGATGGCAATCGAATGGACCGAAGATTTGGCGGTGGGTATAACGGAAATTGATAACCAACATCACGAGTTGTTTCGCCGGATCGATCAATTGTTGAATGCTTGCAACCAAGGCAAGGGGAGGGAAATGGTCGGTGAAATCATTGAATTTCTAGGAGAATATGTCATTGAGCATTTCGGGACGGAAGAAAGCTACATGGATCGCTATAATTACCCCGGGTCGGCCAGTCATAAGGAACAGCACCGGCAGTTCATCAATGGTTTCCGGGAGCTAAAACAGCGATTTGAAACCGACGGCCCCGGGACCCATATTGTCATTATTACCAACCGGGTGGTGGTTGACTGGTTGAACAGACATATTCGTAACGTCGATAAGTTACTGGGCTCGTTTTTAAAGGACAAGCTGTGAAAGGCGGTGCTTTTTATAATAGGTCAATCCCGGTATATTGCTTGAGCATTTCCCGGAATTCCGCTTCTCCGGACAGCATCCGTTCGGTTTTCCTTCCATTATCAGTAATCAGTAGATTAAGGTCGCTGAAAGTAACCCTGCCTGTTTCAGTAACGATGGAGCAGATTCTTTTCCGGGTAAACCGCGACTCCGGCGAGGTCTGCTGAAAACGGCACATTGCCATATAGTCTGACAATTGACGGCTAATAGTGGTAAAGAGATATTTGTCCGCGAAATAAAGCCCATCATCCGATTGGCGTAATACAAAGTATTGCTCGTCGTAGGGGCCGATTTGGTAAAAACCAAGGCTGTCTTGTTGGATGATTTCCGGCATAAGCCGGAGCGGCTCCAGAAAATTATTACCGAACCCCACATCCACTAGCCACGGTTCTTTGATATTCACTATAATCGCCATATGGTCGAATTCATTTCCAATCCGGCCATTCTCCTTAACGACCCGGGCGGAGATCATCCGGGCTTCGAAACCAAGCTGTCGCAGTAGATAAAAGAACAATCCGTTCAACTCGTAACAGATGCCGCCCCGTTTTTGCCCGACAATTTTCTCCCAAAGCTCGGGGATGTTCAAATGAATTTCCCGCTTTAAATGGACGTCCAGGTTTTCAAAGGGGACACTCAGTAAATGAAGGCGATGCAAATCTTTCAGGGTTTCCCAATCTGGCTGGGGATTCTTCCGAAAATTAATCCTGGTTAAATACTGGTTGATATCCAAATCCATTTGATGGCCTCCGTGGAAGGGCAGTTGTGAAAAGCGGTTAAAGCAACATTACCACGATAAAGATCATGCCGAAAAGCATGAACAACATCATTTCCTTTGATCCCGCCCTCCATGAGCCATAACGGCGGTGACCATACGCCCTTCCGTGTGACTTATATTCGGAGGCCGTATTACCGGTAATGCTCTTGTCTTGATCAACTCCTAAAGAAGCGGCGGGCGCAATTGCATCTATCGAGGAACCGTTGGCGTAGGCTGATTGGCCGGGACTACCCCCAAATTCCGTGGTATTTGCCGCTAACACCGATAAACCTGCAAAAAAAGTCAAGCAGCCGGATAATAATAGAATCATTGCTCTTTTGAACATTTTGGTTGTCCTCCATATATTGTTATCAATGTATAATATCGCCGTAAATCCTTGAAAATCCTCTGGAAATTAAAGAGAAATCGCTGCCAGGCACTTTCATTATGGAATTAAAACCCAAGCCCATTCATAAGTTATTTATTGGGCGAGGTGTTGTGGACCATGGTTTATGGAGTTTAGCAAAAATTGGCGGAGGATAACAATGAATTTTCAGAAACAACTGATTTTGACGGTTACTTTTCTACTTTTTTTTACTGCCCCTGTTTTAGGAGCTAACTTGACGGTTATAACTCCCTATTGGGGAACGGAAGAAAACTCTTACACCAACACTGAATATGGACTGAAGTTAAAAGACTCTCAAGAAACTAATGGCCTGTATATCCAGTCAATCAACCCCGAAAAATACCAGTGGAATGTTTTTCTTTACCGGACAACGGATATAAACCACAGTGATCTTTGGGGGGTAAATTTCATCTATGATTATTATTTTGGGAAGGCCGGAACCAAGAATGTCGTTGGTTTCGGTATGAATTATCTAAATATGGGCCTGGCGGGGGAAGGGATTCCGGCGAAGGCCGGCAATTTGGACGCCTTGAAGCTGGATTTGACCGTTTTCAGTCCCTACATAAGATTGGGCAAATATTATAATTTTAATGAAGAAAATTTTCACTGCACGTTATTGCCTTGGATCGGCGGGGAAGTGGATCAATCCCGGGGTTCGGGATTGGCTGACTTTCCGGGACCCGGGGCGGCCGTTTTTGAGATCCGCGATGAACAAATTTCTGGCTCGCCGGGTTGAATCTAAAAATAAATTTTGCTCATTTCCTGGAGTTGGAAGCAAAACGTTCAGCGGTTTATAACGCGGATTATTTTTTGAACAAGGGTTCGGCCATAGCGAACCTCTTTTTAACACGGAATCTGGCGCTTTCGTGCCGCTATAATTATCAAGAAACGACCACCGGGAAAGATATTTATAATATTCTGGGAATTGCGGCGGTTTTTTAATGGATGGAGGGTGTAATCTATGATACATGATAAGCGATGAAGCCTGCCAAAGAAATAACTAGTTCGGGAATGCCCGGCGGAGTTCAAAAATACTAACGTTGATTTCAATACTATCTGGAATAACCGGATTGACATTTGCGCCGATACAGCATATCTTAACTCGATACCAAACTAAAAATTTAAAGCAAAAGCCCGTGGTTTAAGACCTGCTGGCTTTTGCTTTAAATTTACCCAGTTTGATCTCGGGGAAACCGTAACCCGCCGGTGCGACTATTATAGGCCCACCGGTTCCTGCGGCTGGTTACTGATAACGCTCTATTGCCTACAGGAGAGCTACCCACACTCTGCAAACCTCTAAGGCCAAAGGGTACTGGCGGAAGAACAGGTAAAAATTGGATCGTCTATTTTCCGAAACAGTTGAAACTTTTTCGAAACGGCTACGTATAAACAAGTATTCCCGGGCCCGGGATTTTCCAAGGTATAAACGATTTTACTCATTTGTAAATCGGTGTTAGCCTTGCAAATTAGCGTCAAATACTGATTTTAGGAGGTGGTATTGTATGGATTCCAAGGGACTTGTAATAATTCTAGGCGTCTTGCTCTTTTTCCTCGTTCCGACACCAATTATTACCTCTATTTCACCCAATATTGGGACAAACAGTAGTTTGGTTAATGTAGTGGTCAATGGGGAGAAGTTTGATAAGAGCGCTACCGTTAAATTGGCGATGGAAGGCCGGGAAGATATTGAAGCCAACAATGTGCAGGTGATTTCTTCAAATAAAATTTTATGCTCTTTCAATTTGAAGGACCAACAAGTTGGAAAATGGGACCTGGTCGTACATAACAAACTGATTAAGTCGGCTACCATGAAAGGCGGTTTTACAATAACCGCTCCTGTTCCCAAGATCAGGGAGATTGCTCCGCAGCGGGCTTTTAATAATGCTACGGTGAGCGTGGAGCTCAAAGGGGCATCTTTTAAGACCGGAGCAGCGGTGATGCTTATCAACGGGCAAATGAATATTGGAGCCGCCAATATTAAAGTAGTTTCCGACTCCCTGATTACCTGCGAATTTAATTTAAATGGCGCCGTCCCCGGAGTATATGATGTGAAAGTGGTTAATGGCGACGGGGCCGCCGGGACTTTGCCCAACGGTTTTCGGGTTGAGGATTTGCCCAAGCCCGTAATTACAGTAGTAAAACCGGCGCTTGAAAGCATTGATCCCAATAAAGGCTTTAATAACGGCATGATTTTAACCAAGATCAGCGGCAGTAATTTTGAGCCGGGCAGCACCGTTAAATTAAGTCGTAACGGCCAGCTTGAAATCCCGGGTATCAACATCAAAGTGGAGGATTCCACCAAAATAGGCTGCTTCTTTGATATTAACGGGAAACCGGAAGGAGAATATGATCTGGAAGTGATCAGTCCCGCCGGACAAAAAGCCGTTTTAGAGAGGGGGTTCACGGTGGAACACTTCACGCCGAACTCGTTGGAGCTTAACAAATCATTAAAAGCGGTCTATTTTGATCTTAATAAAGCCGGGCTTCGCCATGATCAGTTTTCCTCCCTGGATGCAGATTCGGCGCTATTGAAAAAATACCCCAAGTTATATATCCTCTTAGGCGGACATGCCGATGAACGGGGGACCATCGAATATAACCTTGATTTATCGGAAAAAAGGGCGACCTCTGTTAAGAAATATTTACTAGAAAAAGGAATCGACTCTAAACGCATTACGATTTATGCCTATGGCAAAGAATTCCCGCTTAAAAAGGGCCATGATGAATCTTCGTGGTGGCAAAACCGGAGAGTTGACGTTATGGTCTGGGAGGCGCCGCCGACCAAAGTGCAAGGGCTCAAAGGAATTGAAGAATCCGGCGGGAAAAAATAGTCGAACTTAAATTAGCTTTAGATTATGTTCTTAAGAATGGTTGATCTAAATATCTTTTCTCTGTGTCTCAACGCCTCTGTCACTAAATTTATAGGCCACAGAGACACGGGGGCACAGAGAAAAAGTATATAGTCAAACCAATAGGATTTGTAGATCAACCATTATTGGTAACAGAGTGTAGCTTTAATCAAAAAGGGGCTGTCTTAAAGCGCTGTATCCTATCGGGTATTCCCGGGGTTTGCCGGAAATTTACTTAACCGGTCTTCATCAAATCTCCATATCGCCGTGCTATTATTAAAACAGAAAAACAAGAAGTATCTCGCGCTGGAGGTGTTTATTATGCCGTGGTTATGTGCAAATGCCCTGCAAGGTAGCGGCTGGGCCGGGCTAATCATGGGTGGTGTAATGATCTTATTCTGGGTAGCCATCCTGACCATAGGGTATTTCCTGATAAAATCTTTGATTAGGGGGAGTGGAAACCGCTCCGATGTTTTACGGATTTTACAGGAGCGCTTTGCCCGGGGGGAAATCAATGAAACGGAATATGAACAAATGAAAATCAAATTACAATGATTTTGTTTGGTATCGGTGATTAAGAACAGAAGCCGGAGGGGAGTAATCTTCTTCGGCTTTTTTAACTATGACTTTAAAAGGGATTAGAAATCATCAGTTAAAGTGTATAACCGCCTTTTCCTAAAATTGTTGCATCAACTTACTAGGTGCGGTAAATTCCGGTCTAAAATCCTTAAAAAGGTTAATATCTAGAGACTTACCAGTAATTGGTTTTAAATTTCTTATTTCATCTTCATAAAATCTTCATATTTAGCAAGTACGATTGTATTAAATATTGTTTAAGCTTTAAGAGGAAGTGAAATCCATGAAACTTGAAGAGATATACAAACCAATCGCCGCTGAGCTTCAGCGGGTTGAGTCCGATTTAACCCGCGGGGTGGACGATATAGATGCCTCTTTTATAGGGGTAGTCCTGGGACGCTTTTTTCAAATTCCCGGGAAGCGGCTCCGGCCTGCTCTTACCCTTTTAGCTGCTGGAGCTGTGGATGGGAAAATGCCCGACCGGGAATTATTAGAGAAGATCGGGGTGGCGATGGAACTTATCCATAGCGCCAGCCTGGTGCATGACGATATCATCGACGGCGCTCTCTTCCGGCGAGGTCAAAAGACCTTGAACCGTACTTACGGGATTAAGATCGCTGCTTTGGCGGGAGATTCTTTGTTTACCAGAGCTTTTTCAATTTTATGCCGATATTTTCCGGCGGAATATACCCGTATCATGTTACAAGTGACGGAGAAGATGTGTGCGGCCGAGATTGAACAGGCAAAGGGCGATCTTTCGCGGGAAAAGTACCTGGAGGTTATCCAAGGGAAGACCGCCTCGTTTACTAGCGCCTGTTGCCAGTTGGGGGCGAAGCTCTGCGGCGCTGGAGAGTCGGTCATTCAGAACCTGGCCGGTTACGGGCTAAACTTCGGAATGGCTTATCAGATTATCGATGACTTTACCGATAACGACCTCAACGTCGCGGGCGCCATCAGACTGGAAGAAGCCTTGGAATATGCCGTCGCCGCCCGGAATCACCTGGCCGAGCTTCCGGATTCGGTTTACCGGAATAGTCTGCTCCGGCTGGTTGATTTTCTGGCACTGCCGGCTATTCGAGGGGGCGCAGCCGTTTAAAAAATCCGCCATTCCCGGCGGTTTTTTAAAAATACAACAAGGAAAGGATGTATCTTTGTGAACATTTTTCGCAATAAGTATTTCAGCATCGTTTGGAACATTCTCCGGGTGTGGCTTGGCTTTCAGTGGATCACCGCCGCGATGGAAAAGGTAGCCAGTCCGGTGTGGGTCGGGCCAAAAGCAGGGGTGGCGCTCACCGGGTTCCTTCAGGGCGCAGTGGCTAAAGCGGCCGGGGAACATCCGTCAGTCCAGAGTTGGTACGCAGCGTTTGTGAAGAACGTGGCGCTGCCGCAGGCTAAGGTTTTTAGCTTTATGGTCTCCTATGGCGAGTTACTGGTGGGCATCGGTCTAATTCTAGGGACTTTAACCACTGTGGCTCTCCTGGCCGGGGCATTTATGAATCTCAACTACATGTTGGCGGGGACAACCAGTACTAATCCGATCCTCTATACGGTGGCCATTATTTTGCTGGCGGTTGGATCCAGCGCTTATACCATTGGCGGAGACCGTTTTTTGATGCCGTTCATCAAGAAGAATCTTGGTCCGGCCCCGGCTAATGGAAAATGGGGAAAAAGATGAAGCGCGCTATAATTGGAGTTTGCGTAGTATATGACAT
Source organism: Bacillota bacterium (assembly GCA_050260935.1). Taxonomy (GTDB): domain Bacteria; phylum Bacillota; class UBA4882; order UBA8346; family UBA8346; genus UBA8346. The sequence goes on along the minus strand of JBLNCU010000215.1, from coordinate 231 downwards.
TATGCCGGTAAAGGGGATAGACAACCGAGCCGTTAAACCCTTATTTAGAAATAAGAAACGGACACCCTTTTGGGATGCCCGCTTCTTTGTCCTGTTAAAGAGATGGATCTTGTCTAGAATATAACAATTGTAACAATTGTATTTGAAGAATATATGAAGATTGTTATATTTCCATAAAATCCCCCATTCACCCGATAACCTTTGGTTTCCGGCAGGGAATAAAAGCGGGAA
>JBLNCU010000214.1:0-11419 GCA_050260935.1 Bacillota bacterium | reverse complement strand
GCCCGGATCAAGGCTTCCAAGTTCTCCGGTGGTGTGTTGAACCCCATCGCGCAGCCGGAACTGAGGAAAAGTCCGGTTCCCTTGGTTTTCCGGATAACTTCTCCCGCCTGCTCCTCCACTTCCCGCGGAGTGCCCCAAACCAAAGGATTGCTGGGATCGACATTTCCCATGATCACCGCCTTGTTCCCCACAACCCGCTTGGCGTATGCCATATCAACCTGCCAGTCCAACTCCAGAATATCGGCTCCGGTTTTAGCCATGTCCTCAAGAATACCGGTGGTGTTACCGCAGATATGGAGAGAGAAGGGTATTCCGTAATCCCGGACTTCCTTAATCAGCCTTTGCTCGGGTCCCCAGGCAATCTCCCGGTAGGTTTGGGGCGAGATCAGGTTTGGTCCGGCCAACGAGTCTCCGATGGACGTCAGATGGGCGCCGGCTTCGCGTTGGGCTTTGGCGAACAAGGCAACCGCCTTCCGGCAATAGTCAAGGACCTTGGCGATCTTCTCCCGATCCTCAGTTAAGAGATCAACCATAAATTGTTCGGTCCCCCGTAACAGACAGGCCAAGCTGAAAGGACCCTGATCCGCCCTGCCCATAATCAAAACCCGGTCGCCTATTTTCTCCCGCACAATCCGGGTAGCCTCCAACCATTCCGGCAGCCGGCCGGATTTCCAGGGATCAGGCGGCTCCAAATCCTCAACATCCTGTAAATCCTTTAATACCGGCTCCTTATCGTCAACGGTGGCCACGTCATTTTCCCGGAAAATGACTTTAGCCCCGCAAGCCTCAGCTAAAGAAGCGTCATCAACATCAATTACAATCCCGTCGTAACCATACTTGGCTTGGGTAATAAGATGCGTCTCCGCCAGTAGCCGGCCGTTCTTGTTGATCTGCCCGATAGTGTAGCCTGCGGTTTTACAAGCGAATAGGAACGCCTGCGGCACTACAGGAACCCGGTCCGGAACCTCCCGGTTCAACACAGCCAGGCATCTTTCCAAAGAAGTCATCCCGTTCATAATAATCGCCCCCTTAAATTAACTCCCTGCTACAATTGAAACCTTTGAACCAATTCCTGCAAATCGCCGGCCATTTGATTTAGCAAGGAGGCGGAATTGAGAATCTCTTGGAGACTGGCGGCCTGTTCCTCGGATACAGCCGCTACCTCTTGACTTCCGGCCGATGACTCTTCGGCAATCGCGGCGATATTTTCATTCATTTGTTGCACTTTTTGGACTTCCTCAACCATTAATTGAATTTCCACTCCGATTTCCTTAGCTTTATTATTTGTTTCCATACTGGTCTCCACAATCTTGTGAAAAGCATACTTTGCATCCTGGGCCATTTTGGCGCCGGTAGCGACTTCTTCTACTCCAAACGAGATTTTATCGGCAACCTCTAGGGATTCGTTTTGAATCTCCTTTAAAATCTCGGAAATATTATTGACTGCTTGAGCCGATCCTTCAGCCAGTTTCCGGACCTCATCCGCCACTACGGCAAATCCCCGGCCGTACTCTCCGGCCCTGGCCGCCTCAATGGAGGCATTTAAGGACAACAAATTCGTCTGTTCGGCCATTTGGGTTATAACCTGCAATATCTCACCGATCTCCTCGGAACGCCGTTTTAAATGATCAGTGACTGCTTCGATGGAAGAGATCTCGGTTTCGATCTTTCGGATTTGGTTTAATAAGCCGATGATTTTTTCGTTCCCGTCCTGGGCCGCCTGAGCGGCTCTTTCGGCAGCGGTTAACACTTCACCGGCATTTTGACTGACTTTCTGATTGCCTTCAAACAGCCGGGTCGCCGCCTCCACGGTTCGCTGCGACTCAGTGGCTTGTTCCGACGCCCCTTGGGATACCTGTTGGATAGTGGCGGCAATTTGTTCACTAGCCTGGGCGGACAGTTCCGCGCTAATTTTAAGATGTTCCGCTGAAGCGGTCACTTCGGAGCTGTGCGAATTGATTTTCCCGATAATCAGCCGCAAATTTTCCCCCATTTTGTTGAAGGATTGAGCCAAAACCGAAATCTCATCCTTGGATTTTACGTCAAAAGACTGAACCTGTAAATTACCATCCGCAATATGGCTGGCTGAACGGGCTATCCCGACAATAGTATTGGTAATTCTATTAATATAAGTAATGGCGGCAGTAATACACAAACTGCCGATAATAATAAAGGCCAGCAAGGATAAGATCCCCGATAAAGCGACCCTCTTATTCAAATCAGCTTGAAGATGATGATAATAATTCAACTCTGCCGTAATCAATTCATTGACCTTATCCCGGATTGAGAGCACCTGCCCGTTGAGGTTGGTTAAATAATCCGCCTCCCCCATCCGTCCGCCCTCCCGGAGAAACTTGATCCCTTCCCGGGTCGTCTTAGTACTGTCATTGATTAATTGATCTAAAGTATATAAAGCATTTTGTCCATCCTGTTCCCTGACGTTGGCCTTTAAATATAATAATCTGGTTTTCATGTCGGAAAGAGTATGGTTAATCTCCTTTAAAAACTGCTCTTTTTGTTTTGCGTCTTTTTCGTACTCATAGTTGGAGAGGGTCTGGGGTATTCTTTTAATGGCTTCATGTATCTGGCTGGCATTGATCGTCGTGCTCATCATTAGATTCAACTGATTGATCATTGATCTCTGGGCGGCAAAGGCGCTTAATCCGACAAACACCAATAATAGGATAATAACTAGAATCGTCGCAACCAATTTAACTTTTAACGAAAGATGAATTTTAAACAGGTCCGGCAATCTTCTTGGATTCAATAAAAACTCCTCCTATCAGCAAGGACTCTCCTTTGTTATCTCTCATCGGTCAAGAATATTAAGCGCTTTAGCAAATATCTGTCAGGAAGGTTAAATACTGGATAAGAACATCAAAAAATCAAAAACCCTCCCCCATCATAATCAGGGCTCTATGGGGGAGGGGTTATCTATTAACGGTGATATTTGGCTGCCGGCAAACCCGGAGTACCTTATTCCCTTTGCGGCGGTTGCGGCTTATTGTAAAGTCTGAACTACCCGGAAAATAGAGCATTACTTATTTTTTACTTTCTTGGGATTGGTAAATCAATACCGCGCCGAGGATTAGAACCGACCTAGCGACATATTGCCAGTATTCGTTGACGTTCAACAAAGTCATGCCGTTCAAAATAACCCGCAAGAACATAACTCCGATAAATGTGCTCCAGATACGGCCTTTACCGCCCATCAGGCTGACGCCGCCGATAATACAGGCGGCAATAACGTTGAGTTCCTCGCTTTGCCCGACCGTTGGATTGCCGGATTGGACCTGAGCGGCGACAATCAAGCCGCTAATCGCTGCAAACACCGCAGTCAGGCTCATAATCTTCATCCTAATGGAATTCACTTTGATACCGCTTAAGCGGGCCGATTCGGCATTGCCGCCGATTGCGTAGACGGCTCGCCCGAAAGTGGTATATTTGGAGACAAACCACATTATAGCGAAAAGAACCAGAAAAATAACGGCTTGAAATGGAATGATATTAAATAAATACCCGCTGCCGAGGTAAAAGAACCAGGTCGGAAAGGAATTTGTTACCGGAAAGCTGCCGGTTAATAAATGGGCTCCACCCCGGTAGACAAACATCAAAGCCAAAGTGGTAATAAAAGTGGGCACACTGAAACGGCTCCGGACCCAACCGGTAAAATGCCCGACCGCGATAGCGACAAGAATGCAGAAAAGGATGGCGAAAATCATTACCCAAAGCAAAGGATATTGGGCCGCCACCAGATCCCGGGCCAAAACAGCGGCCAAGCAGCCGTAAAAAGCAAGCGCATTACCCACGCTCAAATCGATTTCCCCGGCAATGATCACCATAGTCATCCCTAATGCAATAATTCCATTTGTAGATGCGTTCCGTAAAATATTAAAGAAATTCGGCCAGGTAAAAAAACCGGGAGCGGCAAAACATAAAACCACAAATAGCACTAACAGGATTCCTTCAAGAATGAAATCACTGGGGTTCACCCTAATCCTGGAAGGTATTTTCACGTTTAAAGATGGTGTCGTCATTTACTTAAGCCTCCATACAAAGAGAATAAATTTCTTCCAGACTTACTTTTTCAGGATTTATTTCCTGTTCAATCCGCCCGTGTTTCATAATCAAGATGCGATTGCAGACCTCCAGGAGTTCTTCCAGCTCGGTGGAGACGAAAATCGAGCTGAGTCCCTGCCGGCTTAAATCCCACATGATTTGGAAGATTTGTTGTTTGGCATGAACATCGATACCCCGGCTCGGTTCGTCGAAGAATATCACTCTAGGCCTGGCGTTAAGCCAGTTTCCGATGACCACCTTTTGCTGATTACCGCCGCTTAACGATGAAACCGGACGATTAATGTCGCTGACCTTGATCTGTAAATTGGTGACTTGGTTCTCTATATATGGGTCTTCAATCCGTCTATTAAGGAAACCGGAAACAGCCATCAGATCCAAACTAGCTAAACTCAAATTTTCTCTAATGCTTAATACCTGAATTAGCCCTTCCTCTTTTCGGTTTTCCGGCGTCATAGCCAGTCCGATATTTTTCATCGTAACGATATCAGATTTTGTAAAGGTCCGATTATTGAAAACGATTTCGCCGCCGTCAAACGGGTCAGCGCCGAAAATGGCCCGCAAGAGTTCGGAACGGCCGGAACCGAGCATCCCGGCTATGCCCAAAACTTCGCCTTTATAAAGCTTAAAACTGATATCGGAAAATTTATTTTTGCTGGTTAAACCCTTTACTTCCAGAACTACCTCCGGAGACACCGCCAGATTTGGACGCGACAACTGTCTGACTTCGCCAAACATCATCTCGACAATTTTCTTAGGAGTTGCTTCATTAATGGTAATCGTGCCGACGTTGTACCCATCGCGAACCACGGTGACAAAATCGGCAATCTGGTTAATTTCGTGCAGTTTATGGGTGATGAAGATAATGATTACCCCGTGTGATTTTAAGTTGCGAACCACCTCAAAAAGGCTTTCAATTTCGTGCTGAGCCAAAGCGGAAGTCGGCTCATCCAAAATCAGGACGGAGGGGTTAAAGGACATTGCTTTGGCAATCTCAATCATTTGTTGCTGGCCGACGCTGAGGCTCCGGACCGTTGCGGTGACGGGAATTTCAATTTTTAATGATTGCAAAATTTCGGCGGCTTTTTGCTTGGTTTTCTCCCAATCGATGATGGAATTCCCGGGGCCTTTTTTAAAATACCGGCCGAGTAAAATATTCTCGGCCACCGACAGATCACGAACCAAGCTAAGTTCTTGATAAACAATGGCAATTCCTTGATTAAACGCGTCCACCGGCGACTTTGGTTCCAAAAGTCTACCATTAATGAACATTTTGCCTTCGGTAGGTTGGATTGCGCCGGATATGCATTTAACCAGCGTGCTTTTCCCGGAACCGTTCTTACCTAATAGGGCATAGACTTTTCCGCCGTCTAAAACGGCGGAAAAGTCCTTTAGAGCAACGGTACCTGGATAAACTTTAGTAAGGTTTTGCAATTCTAGTTTAAAGTTATCCATTGAATTACCTACTCCACTTCGTTATTTTTATTTCCCCGGATTGAGGAACTTGTCAAGATCGGCTTCCAGGGTCTTGCTGGTGCGGGAGAACACCGCGCCGGGAACCACAACGGCTTTCGGAACCTTCACTTTCTTCAGGGCTTTAACTGCATAATCGATACTCATATAACCCTGTTGATAAGGATCTTGGCCGCAAACCGCCTGGAGAATATTGTCGGAAGATAAAAGCATGTCGGCGGCTTCTTTATCGCAGTCGATGCCAAATACGGCGAGCTTTTTGCCGGCGTTTTTAGCTGCCAACACCCAGCCTTTGGTGCCGCCATCGTTACATCCATAGGCGATATCCAGATCCGGATTGGCGGTCAGGATGTCTCCGGCTTTCGGAAGAGCCATGTCAACGGTCCAGGCGGATTGTTGGGCCACGATTTTCACGCCGGGGAGATTTTTTATCTGATCCAGGAAACCATTCTCCCGGGCGTCGCTTTGGGACGGAAGTTGCGGTTTAAAGTTCAAGGTGGCAACTTTGATAGTCGCTTTGTCCTTAAGAACAGTCTTAATATATTCGGCGCAAGCTTTACCGGAACCGGCGCCTAAATCGGTCTGGCTCGATTGGAGGGTGGAAACCGGGAAATCGGCATTGATGGCATTATTGAAGCAGACAATCTTGATGCCCTTTTTATGAGCCGCTTCCAGAGCCGGTACAGAACCATTGGCGTCCAAAGTGGTGATACAGATTGCGTCAACCTTCCGGGCGGTATAGGTATTGACTGCGTCAATCTCTTTTTGCAAGCTGTTGGCTGTATTGAAGGTGAGTAATTCTACGCCCAACTTCTTGGCGGCATCGCCCATGCCGACGAGGATGGTCTTCATGAATTGGTCTTCTTGGAACACGATCCCGGCGATAACGTATTTCTTCGCCGCAAATACGGTGGAGAACATGCTAACCATCAGAGCTAGAACCAATAAAACAACCAGTAACTTTCTCATCTGAATCCTCCTAACAATTTTTTTCTTTTCTATCACTCACAACAGCTATAAATATAATATCCGCCGACTCCCATACCCCCTCCCTAAATGAAAATTTTTTGGAGCGAAATCTCCTGTAAATATAAAAAGCAAGATCCGTGCCAACCATGATCAAAACAATCATTATTTCTTTTAAAGGCAAGGCAAAGGATTTTTCAAAAAGAAAAGTGCACAAAAAATGTGCACTTTTTGAAATGATTGCCTTAAAATTGTTCAATTAATACCGGCTACCGGTTGTTGGAGCCGGACTCCTGTAAATTAAAACGTTTTATTTTTTCCCGCAAAGTATTGCGATGGATTCCCAATATTTCGGCGGCCTTCGTTTGATTCCATTTAGCGTCGCACAATACCTGGTAAATATGGTCCTTTTCTAAATCGCCCAATGAGCCGAGTTCCAAGTTTTTCCCGTGACTATTTACGCCATAATTACGGATTTCATCGGGCAAATGCTCGACTTGGAGAGTTTTCCCTTCACCCAACAGCACCGCCTTTTCCAGGATGTTTTTCAACTCCCTGATATTGCCGGGCCAGTTGTAGGCGGTTAAACGATTCATGGCATTCGGGGACACGGCGGTAAAATTTTTCTGAAACAGCAGGTTGAGTTCTTTCATAAAATGGTAAACCAGGACCGGAATATCTTCCTTCCGTTCCCGCAAGGGCGCCAGACAAATAGGGACTACGTTCAAGCGGTAGAAAAGATCCTCGCGAAACCTTTTCGATTCCACTTCCTGTTTTAAATCTTTATTGGTGGCGGCTAAAATCCGGACATCCGCCCTTAATGTCTGCCTTCCCCCAACCCGCTCGTATTCCTTTTCCTGAATCACCCGGAGCAGCTTGGCCTGCATATTTAAGCTGGTGTCGCCGATCTCATCCAGAAACAGGGTTCCTCCTTCAGCCAGTTCAAACCGTCCCGGTTTGGCGGTAACCGCTCCCGTAAAGGCCCCCTTATCGTAGCCAAATAACTCGCTTTCCAATAAAGATTCGGGGAGCGCCGCGCAGTTCAACTTGATAAAAGGTTTTTCCCGCCGCGGGCTGTTATGATGGATCGCTTGAGCGATCAGTTCTTTACCGGTGCCGCTTTCTCCGGTAATTAAAATGGTTACATCATAACCGGCCACTTTTTTAATAACCTCAAAGACTTCCTGCATTTTGGGGCTGGTGCCGACGATGTTTTTAAAGACAAATTTCTCTTTCAACATCATCCGTAGTTCTTGATTCTCCTCCGCCAGTCTCTTCATTTCCAGCGCTTTCTCAATGAGCAGGCGCATCTCCTCAAGCTCAAACGGCTTGGTTATGAAATCATAAGCCCCCTGCTTAACCGCTTCCACCGCCGCTTTAACTGTTCCGTAGGCGGTCATCATGATTACGGGCATTTCGGGGGCGGCTTTTTTGATTAGCGGCAGGAGTTCAACACCGGTACAATCCGGCATTTTAAAATCGAGCAACATTACATCGAAAGACTCCCGGGCCAGGATCTCCGTTGTCTCGGCTCCGTTGACGGCAACACCGACCTCATACCCCTCAGCCGTTAAAACCGCTTCCAGGGTATCTCTCATTCCCAAATCATCATCCACCACTAAAATCCGGGCGCCCATTTTAATTATTAACCTCCCAGTTGCATTGAACGATTTTTGACTTCCGGAAGCCTGTTTAGCCGGGAATTTATTTGGTATAAACCCCTACTTTTACGGGAATAAAGGGCTTTACCTGTTTCCCCTGAAAATAATCGGAGACCGCCTCAATCGCCAAGCGCCCTATCTCTTTGGGGTATTGAATGACATCGCCGTATATTTTCCCGTCATCGATAGCTTTTCTAGCCTCCGGTGTGCCGTCATAACCTACGATTACTATTTTCCCGGTCATTCCAGCCGCCTGGATGGCAGTGGCCGCTCCCAGCGCCGAATCGTCGTTAATAGCATAGATTCCATTTAGATCAGGCATCATTAATAATAAATCTTCGGTAATGCTCATCGCCCTAGACCTTTGGCCCCAAGCCGGAATATCGGCCACTATCTGGATGTTCGGATAGTCTTTTAAAAATTCCCGGAAACCGTTGACCCGGTCAATGGTGGAAGTAATATTGGGATGATTAATTATAACCACCTTCCCTTTGCCTTTAAGGGCTTCCATCATTAAACGCCCAGCCTGCCGGCCGCCCTCAAAATTATCGGAAGCGATATGAGCGATCACCTTACCCTTTCCGGAGAGATTGGCGATGTCAACCGTAAAAACCGGAATGCCGGCCTCATTGGCTTTGATGATCGCTTCGCCGATCGCTTTGGAATCACAGGGCGACAGTATCAAGGCATCCATTTTTTTGGCGATAAAGTCATCCAGCAACTCGACTTGTTTGTTATGAGCATATTCCGCAAAAAAAACTTGAATTTTAAAATTATTTTTCTTGGCCTCATTCAACAGACTCTCTTCCATCTCCCGGAAGAACTGGTGCTCGCGGGTTAATAAGATGATTCCGATCCTCTTGTTTTCAACGCCGGAAAACCCCGTCTCTCCGCCGAAAAGCAACCAGATTAAGAGAATTATCAACCCTATGCCTATCAATTTCCCAAGGCGCATAGCCATCCCCCTCTCTATAGCCAAAATGGTATATTGATAACAGAACGAAAAACTAAGTGAATCTCTGGGGCTCGGCGATCAATTCCTGTTCCACACAGAGCGGCAAATATATGGTGAAAGTAGTCCCTTCTCCCACTTTACTTTGAACCGTGATAGTTCCGTTATGCTCCAAAATAATCTGCTGGACAATTGCCAAGCCGAGTCCGGTCCCCTTGACCCTGGTGGAAAAGAAGGGGTTAAATATTTTAGCAACCTTTTCAGGGGGGATTCCTTCTCCGGTATCGCTGATCTCGATTTTAATCCGGCGGTTTTCATCGTCATAAAGGGTTTTTATCCCTAATTGTCCCCCTGAGGGCATGGCGTCGATGGCATTTAACATTATATTCAGAAATGCTTGCTGTAATCTTTTGGCATCCGCAAAAAGCCGCGGCAGGTTATCATCATATTCTTTTTTAACCGCCAATTTTTGATCGTTGACTTTCAAGGTCGCCAGCGTGGCTACATTATCAATCAACTTATTAAGATCTTCATATTGAAGATCCTTCTCCGCCGGGCGGGTAAAATCTAATAGGCGTTCTATCAATTGATCAAGACGTTCGGTTTCCCGAATGATGATCGGCGGAAATTTGGAACGGGCGTCTTCGGGTTCAAATTTGTCGTTTAAAAATTGGGCGCAGGTTTTGATGGCCCCCAGAGGGTTGCGGACTTCATGGGCTATACCAACCGCCAATCCTCCCATGGCAGCCAATTTCTCCGATTCGTTAATCCGGACCTGAAGTTGGCGCATCTCGGTAATATCTTCAAAGGTGAAGGCGATCCCGACCAGTTCCGAGTTTTTTTCATAAAGAAGAGCGGTGTTAAAAACCAAAAGCATTTCTTTGGATTCATCATTGACTGTGATCTCACGTCCTTGGTAGACTTCCAGGGAACTCAAGGCCTCTTTCAGGAAAGAGCCGACCGGATCGCCGGAGGAAAAAACCTGCTCGATTCTTTTGCCGGTGACCGTCTCTTTATCTATTTGTAAGATCCTTTCTCCGGCATTATTCAAAGTGGTGATTTCACCGCTCAAATCGACTGTTAAGACTCCGGGGTTGATGCTGTTTAAGATATTCTCATTGTAACTTCGTAATTTTTCAATAATAGCCGCATCCGCCTCTAATTGAGCATTGGTCCTTTTCAGATTGCCGGTATATTCCTTTAAACGTTTGGTCATGTAATTGAAGGATAAGGCTAAGTGGCCGATTTCATCCCTGCCGGTTACTTTGATCTCCTGTCCCAGGTCGCCGGCGGCCACCCGTTCAACGGCGTCCACCAGGTTGCGGATGGGACGAGTTAGGGAATGGGCGAAAAACCAGACAAAAACTCCGCTGAATAAGAAAGCCACTATTGAAATAATTAGGGACTGGTTGTTGGTCCGTTGAATAGCCTCGGAGATGCTGGCCATATCCAAACCAATTTCCAGCACTCCGACCACAGAGTCCAAGATTACCAGCGGCACTATCACTCTATAAGTGTCATCGCCGTTTTCACCCTTTTGAACTACGGTTATGGGACTATTACCGCGTTCAATCGCGTTAATCGGCGTACCTAAAGCTTGCCGATACAAGGGATCGTTCTCCCGGTCATAAATATGAGCCACGTTCGTATGCCCGATCACTTTTTGATTTTGATCCATGATTTTTAAGTACTTGATGCCAACCGTCCGGCTGGCCTCACCGGTAATCCGGCCCAACCCCGCTTTGAGCAAAAGGGCGTTCTCCACGCTTAAAGCGTAAGACTTGGCCAAGGCGATGCCGTCCTTTTGCATTTGTTCAAAAATGCCCTGACTTTCCCTTTTTATCCCCGCGTAAGTTGTGACTATCATCAGGATCGACAGCATTAAAACGATGGAGATGATCATCTGAGTTTGCAGGCTGTATTTAATATCCGCCGGCCGTACGAACTTGCGCAACATTTTTAACTTTTTCCTCCAAATAGTCGAGTAACCAATTTCTAAAAGTTATTGGATATAACTTTCTACAATCTCCCAAACTACCCTGCAATAAATTTTTGATTCTTTTTTGAAAGAACCTGCTTCCAAAAGAGCCCTGCTAAGCACAGCTATTTTCGTTTTCAACATAATTGACAATTGCTTGGCCTAAACCGAAATTTCCTTGGCTAGATTTAAATCGAGTAGGAGGGGGCGGCAAACCCCCGTCCTCTCACACCACCTAGCATGCGGGTCCGCACTAGGCGGTTCGCCAGTTTTGACGAAGTTGGGAATACCTTTGAGTTAAACTCATCAGCC
>JBLNCU010000213.1:0-11797 GCA_050260935.1 Bacillota bacterium | reverse complement strand
ATATTTGGCTTTATTATCTTCCTCACTTCAAATTGGCCAACAAAACCCCGCCCGCAGCGTCTAAATCCGGGCCGAAAGCTATTATTCCTTCCTCGTGGCCGCCCATCACTAAAAAACGGCTATCCGCCACTCCGGTTTCAGCGAATAATCTGATGATCTCCGCAGCCATCTCCGGTGTTCCATAAGCAGCCGCTGGGGAGGTGGTGGGAACAATATTTAGCAGCTTCCTCCAGGTCTCTGGATGGTGGGAATGAATAACGGCATTCGCCTCAGGACAGGACAGGTAAATCGCAGCATGAGTAAGCGATTCGGATGAAGCCTTGATCGGGCCGGAACAGGTTAAACTGTTTCTCTCAAAGTCGAAATCAGTTACCAAAGTGTAGTGCTCTTCTCCTAAAACCGCCAAACCGCCGGTCCCGGATCCGGTGATCCAAAAATTATTATTTACTCCGTCGCGGACGCTGATATTGCCGTAACCAAGTTGGTTCGGATAAGCGCCGATCAGATTCAATTGAAACAGCTTATTACGCCATTCATTTAGCTGTGAAAACTGTTGGAAGGGAAGAGGAGCAGTTTTGATCCACCGGCAATTGAATTTAATATTACCTTCGTTCATTGTTTACCTCGAAGTTTTACATTTTTAAATCAATTTTAAAGGTTTAAGGCGGAAATATCAAGTGAAATTATAATTGTATAAATGGTCCCTGGATTCCCGGGAATAAAATCGAACCGTAACTTTATTCCGTAGCCTCTTCCAACCGGTTAAAACCGTAATCAAATAGATTGATGCTATCGTTATACATGGTACCCGACTTTAAAACCACCGAAATCAAAGTGTTTCCGTTTTGGGAGGCCGAGGCCACCAGACATTTTCCGGCCCGCCGGGTATAACCGGTTTTTATGCCGGTGGTGTAAGGATATTGCCAGAGTAATTTATTATGATTTACCAGTGAGCGGGAGCGATTTGAACGGGAGCTGGAAATCGAGGCCACCTTGGTCTGAACAACCTCGGCAAAGGTTTCGTTTTTTAGGGCGTAACCGGCGAGCAAGGCCATGTCATAAGCGGTAGTGTAGTGGCCGACCGCTGGTAACCCGCTGGCATTTTTAAAGCAAGTATTATTCATTCCTAGTTGATGGGCTTTCGTCGTCATCAAACGGGCAAATCTCTCCTCCGAGCCGGATATGTATTCAGCAATCGCGGTTGCCGCATCGTTTCCCGAGGAAAGCAACAGGCCGTATAAAAGCTCCCGGAGCGTCCGTTCTTCACCCCGGCGGAGATTCATTGATGAACCTGGTTGGTTTGCCGCCCGGCGGCTAATTCTGATCTTATGGTCCAAATTTCCCTTTTCGATGAGGATGATAGCCGTCATTATTTTGGTGGTGCTGGCTGGAGCCATTATTTTATTGGGATTTTTAGCATAAAGTACGGCTCCGGTTTCAGCGTTTAGCAGTACTGCCGCAGAGGCGTTCACCGCCGGTTCCTCACCGGCGCAAACGGAAGTGGCCCAAAAGATGATTACTGTTAGAAAAGCAATTCCAGTCCAGTTTTTCAATTTCATCGCGCTCCAATGTTTAGGTAATATTAGCTTTGGGAAATGATTTCCTTTTGAATCCTTTGCCCAGGTTAGCTCTCTCAAGCCCCTCTATATTTTTCGTTAAGAACTTGAAAATTCTTTAGAGAAATTTCTGATTTACCTGCATTTTATAAAGGTTAATCCTTACAGTGCGGCCTTTTTCTAAGAGAAATTTTTTTAGTGATTATAAATGAAGGGATATAGACATGAATGCTAGAAATTAAAAATTATTTTCAGAAACTAAAAATAGTTTCCGGCTTTTGGAATCCGGACCGGGTTTGGGATTACACTTAAATAAATTTTGGTATCTGAGGAAGCATGGGAAGGAACGCATTCGGCAAAAGAGAATCATTAAGACCACTCCGGAAACGGGAAGCGGGCCTGATCCTTGACGGGTGCCCAGCCACAATACCGGCGTCGGATCGCTCCTTGAATTTGCTGTTGGTGGTTGGGGATTTTTCACCGGAATTCAATCCCAGAGCGGCTTTTCAAGAGTTTTGCCGGGTTTTAAAATCAGGAGGGAAATTATGCCTGGTCGTGCCGGTAACACCTAACCGGAACGCTGTTGAAGAGATGCCCGGGTTAAACAGGGATCAAGAATTAACCCTGGATTCACTGATTTATTATGGCATGGAGCAGGGGCTGTTATTTTTGCCCGCCGGTTTAAAAACAACCCGGGCGGTTCCGGGGGATTTCAAAACCAGCCGGGGAAAGCGCCGGGAAAAACTGTGGTTCTTTAAGGATTAGCAATCCATAACCAACTATTTTGGGAGGTCGGGACGAGGTATGAGTCTGGAAAGTGTCAAGCAGCAGTTTAAAACTCAGGGCCTGGATGATTTAAAAGTAATTGAACTGGGGACAAGCAGCGCCACCGTACAATTGGCCGCTGAAGCTTTAGGGGTTGAACCGGCCCGGATCGCCAAAACCATGGTCTTCCGGTTAAAAAACAGGGATATTTTAGTCCTTTCCAAAGGTGATGCCAGAATCGACAACCGGAAGTACAAGGATTACTTTAAGGAAAAAGCCAAAATGTTGCAACCGGAGGAAGTCTATGCCATAACCGGGCACCCGGTCGGCGGTGTCTGCCCATTCGGTTTGAAGACCCCATTACCGATCTATCTGGACAAATCTTTACAACAATTCGACTATGTTTTTCCGGCCGGCGGTTCGCCAAACTCAGCTGTTAAAATCACTGTCAGCCGCTTACAGGAAATCACCGGCGGGGAGTGGGCCGATCTATGCTCTTAAACAATCAACGGGTTTGAAAGCATAGCTATTTGATAGCAGGGATTTCCGTTTCTTTTTTGAGAAATTTACATACAACGGTAGGACTTTTTCGGCGACCGTCTAAATAATTATTAGAATCGGAATCCGGAGGAGACATAAATATGGAGAAACTTATACCGGCGCCTTGGGATCTGACAGGCCGCGGCTATATCATGTTTTTTAAGTTTCCGCCCCAATTTATCAGGGAGTTTGGTTTTTTAGACGGGCGTTTTCAGAAGGGCTTCCACGGTAAGACCGGTTGTATTATTTTTGGGGATTACCAACAATCGAAAGTAGGGCCGTATCAAGAACTTTTCTTTGTTCCAGGCAAAATCCACTATCATCACCGCAACTTGTATACTATTTCTAAAGTTTTCGGCTCGACCGCTGAAAGCGTGGAAAATGCCCGTCAAAACTGGGGAATCCCCAAGGAATTGGCTGCTTTTAGTGTAACCCAGGTGACTAACAATCTGGAAAATATTAAAGTGACTCAAAACGGGGTTCCGGTTATTGATATTACCATCCGGACGCCTGATTCCGGATTACCGCTGCCTTTGAATACATTTTTCATGCCCTTTCCCCTGGTTCAGCATATGGATGGCAAGACTTATTACCTGAATGTCAAGGGTCATGGCAGCGGGAGGCTGGGGCAGATTTTAAAGGTCGAGGTTAACCCGGAACTCTTTCCCAACTTTGCCTTCTTTAAGCATGTGGCCATTATTAAAGTAAACCGCTTTCAGGTAAGGTTCCCGGTTCCCAAAATAAAGAAAGAAGCGGATTGATATTGTAAAAGCCGTTACCGACAACCGGAGGTTTGCCTCCGGTTGTATTTTTCATGCTCCATTTTAGTCGCGTTGGTTTCTGTAAATTACATAACGGTGTCAGCCTCCTCCAACTGGTCGATCGAGACATCCATTCTTCGGTTGGTGTTAAGGTCGGTAACCTCAGCGCTGCTTTCATCTTTGATCTGTTCAATCCAGACCGGTGAATCATGGTACTTTACTTCGATTACTCCGTGTGATTCCAGGATTTGTTTTGCTCTTTTACTGTCCAATTCGAATCCTCCCCGTTTTTTTCTATAAGATTCCGAAGTTACTCTTTAAAGAAATTTTAATGGATTTTGTTGCGTTATTTTTGGGCGCGAATGCCTGCTGGAGGCAATTTTTCGGGATTAGTATAATCATTTTCGGCGAAATCTATGAACTATTTTTGATTGGCCCTATACCAGCCGGTTTGGAATAGCCGGGAACCGGCTTTTCTATGGATGGTAGGAATATTTAAAGCTGGAATTCATAGTAGATAAATAGAGTTAACCTTGAGATTGATAAGGAGTGGTAACGATGGCTGCTAAGCTTGGTGTTTCTAAAGGTAAGGGAAGAAAAAAATGCCCCGGAGCATTCACTTTCAGAAATGAGAATGCGGACAATAATGAAGGGGCTTTAGATGCCGATGTCCGGAAAGCGCTGGAGGCGTACCAGTGTGCGATTAACCGTTATAATAACGCGGATCTGTCGGATCCCAAAGTGGAAAACATTCATTTTCTGGAGCGCCAGATCGCTTACGTGGGTTTACAGCTTGCCTTGGCCAAAGCCAGGATTAGGGAGGGGATGGATCCAAAATTGGATTATACCAGTTTTGAGAGCCTATTACAGTTTATGGAGGATAAGCATTTGCCGAATATGGTTAATTTGATATAATACTTACATTCCCATGCAGCTTATTCTGGCTGCATGGAATTTGTCCTGAAAATCGTTGTTTAGGGGGTGAGTGAAAGCTTTGATTATCAGCGCCAGCCGGGCGGACGGACATCCCCGCTTTCTTCGGCGATTGGTTCATGGAACGGGTTAGACAGGGCTTTTTCTATCAGGTTAATCCCTATAATTCCGGTTTGATTAAGGGATATAGTTTGGCCCCGGAGGATGTAGACGCGATCGGCTTTTTTACCAAGAATCCCCGGCCTTTTCTAAAACATCTGGACGCGCTGGATGGGTTTGGCTACCGTTATTATTTTCATTTTACACTGAACGGGTATCCGGCGGTGTTTGAGCCTAATCTGCCGCCGTTAAATGAAAGAATCGAAACCTTTCAAGAATTGAGCCGGAGAATTGGGCGAAACCGGATTATCTGGCGCTACGATCCGATTATTATCAGCTCCGTAACCGGGGAGGATTATCATCTGGAGATGATGGCCCGGATCGCGGAACAGCTAAGGGGCTTTACCGATAGAGTTTATATAAGCCTACTTGATTTTTACGCTAAAGTGAAAAAGAACTTTAAAATAATAAACCAAAACGAAGGAATAAGCTTCATTGATCTCGCCGCGGCGGAATACCGGGACCGGCGTTTGGAATTTATGGTTAGGATACGGGAAATAGCCGCCGGAAATGAGATGCTTGTTCTCAGTTGCGCAGAGAAGGCGGATCTCCGGGAGGCTGGTATCGAAAAAGGGAGCTGTATCGACGGGAAACTGATCCGGGAACTTTGGAAAATTGAAAAAGAATTTCCCAAAGACCCCAACCAGCGGAAAGAATGCTTCTGCGCCAAAGCGGTTGATCTCGGGGCTTACAACACATGCAGTTTTAAGTGCGCTTATTGTTATGCCAACGCCGGCAAAGAGTTGATTGAAAGCAATCTCCGGCGGCACCGGATGGACGGGGCGTTGTTGATTGGGGATTATTCGGCGGAGGTAGAGATTGTCAAAGACAGGGAACGGAAGCAATTACCATTGTTTTAATCAAATTTAAAACCGGATTTCATGACTCGACCGTAAAATCCGGTTTTTTTATTTTCGACCACCAAGGTCTTACTCTTCAAACGCTGCCAGTGCCGTTGCTAAAAGCTTGTTGCCGGCCACTGAATAAGCAATACGTAACGCTTCGGCAATCTGGCCATCGGTAACCCCCATTTTGCGGGCAATTTGAGCCAGCGATTTTACTCCGGCGTCAGCTCCGGCCAGAGCATCAAGGGCCATGGCCAGTAAGATTTTGGTTTTAGCATCCAGTTCGCCCGGGGCCATGGCGGCATCGAAAATGCCCCGCACATGCTGAAACAGTTGGGGATCGGTTTTTTCCAGGTTACCAATGAAAGCAGGGTAATTTGCCAATAATATCGCTCCTTTATGTTTGTTTTTTACCTAAATTATGTCCAAGTTTTATTATGAATTATTAAAGATTTGGGCTTAACTATTTTATACCGTTTTACATTCAAAAGATACTTTAAAGAATACGGTATAATACCAAGTAAGCATCCATAGCGAAGAAAGATGTAATTATCGGCATCGCTAAAAAAGTTAGGAATATAGGGGTTATAGCGGCTATTATAGTTACCAAAAAACTCGAAGATTATGGGCTTATTCTCATTCAAACACGAATACCGGTAATGAAAATACCGGCCCATGCTTTTTTGTATTTACAAGGCTATGCGAAAAAGACAGGATATCCGGGGACTTGATTATTCGATTCCGTCTTGTTTTTCATAAACTAAAAAAGCAAACCGGTAAGGATTTTTTTCATCCTTGACTCCGTCGGTTTTAGAAACAAGCTTCCATCTTTTTTCATCAATCTCCGGGAAGAACGCATCGCCGGCAAAATTTTCGCCGATTAGGGTAATATATAATTTATCGGCATCGGGGAAGAACTGTTCGTAGACTCGCGCTCCGCCGATGATAAAGACGTTACGGCCGGAGCAAAATCGTCTGGCCTCTTCCAGAGAGTGTAAAACCAAGCAGCCATCCGGCTGATAGTTTTGATTGCCCGTAATAACCACATTCTCCCGGCCGGGCAGGGGTTTGCCAATCGATTCAAAGGTTCTTCTGCCCATAATCACCGGATGGCCCACGGTTAGCCTTTTAAAATAGGCCAGATCAGCCGGCAGACGCCACGGTATCCGGTTCTTGCAACCGATTACCCGGTTTTTAGCCATCGCTACTACGATGGAGATCATACGGCCACTGCTCCTTTAATGGCCGGGTGAGGGTTGTAATCCACCAACTGGCAGTCTTCATACTTAAAATCGAAAATTGAGGCAACAGCCGGGTTAAGGCGCATAGTTGGCAGGGGCCGGGGCTCCCGGGTTAGTTGTAGCTTTACCTGGTCTAAATGGTTAAGGTAAATGTGGGTATCACCGAAAGTGTGGATGAATTCTCCGGGCTGGAGTCCGCAAACTTGAGCCACCATCAATGTCAATAAAGCATAAGAAGCGATATTAAACGGAACTCCCAAAAAAACATCGGCGCTGCGCTGATAAAGCTGGCAAGAGAGTTTGCCGTCGGCTACATAAAATTGAAAGAAACAGTGGCAAGGAGGTAGAGCCATTTTGTCAATATCCGCCACATTCCAGGCGCTGACGATCAGCCGTCTGGAATTGGGATTGGTTTTGATCTGCCGGATGACCCCGGATAATTGATCGATGCTTTTGCCATCAGGAGTCGGCCAGGAGCGCCACTGATGGCCGTAAACCGGTCCCAGATCGCCGTTTTCGTCGGCCCATTCATCCCAGATGCTGACTCCGTTTTCTTTAAGGTATTTGATATTGGTATCGCCTTTGATAAACCATAGCAATTCATGAATGATCGACTTGGTGTGGAGTTTTTTGGTAGTAAGCAACGGAAAACCGGCCTGTAAATCAAAGCGCATCTGATAACCGAAGATACTGATGGTGCCGATGCCGGTGCGATCTTCCTTGCGAACGCCGTTTGTCAGAATATATTGGCACAGATTCAGATATTGTTCCATATCTACCCCTCAATGAAGAAAATTCACCTTAACCAATAATGTATCACAGATAACCGCTAAATGAAAAGGCGATAATCAGTTATTTAACATCGTGAGGGAAGAATGGTTTCATTTTTGGCGTAGTTGGGTGAAAGCGGTGTAAAATTCGTTTAAAAAATACTGCGCATTTCCCGTTTTCCCAGGGAGCATTTTTTCCCCTGTTCAATAAGATGATTGGCGGTCCTGGCCGCTAAAGCCATAACTGTTTCGGTGGGGTTACCTCCACCACCGGTTACGAAAACTGGCGCGCCTGCCAGATAAAGGTTTTCATGATCGTGGGTCCGGCCCCATTCATCAACAACCGACGTTTCCGGATCTTTACCCATCCGGCATCCCCCCATCAGGTGGGCGGTATCAGGGACCGTGTATTCCGGTTCACCTCCGGCCGCTTTAAAGATTTCCTGCATTTTAGAGACGGCATGGGTAAAGAGTTTCCGGTCATTCTCGCCGTAGCTGAAAGTAACCACCGGTCGCGGCAGCCCGTATTGATCTTTCTCCGCGCCAAGAGAGACCGTATTGGAGAGAGAAGGCAATACTTCGCCAACCATTGTGGCGTGGGCGAAAAAGTTGTAGTCAAGCATTGTCCGGCGCAATCCGGATCCCCAGAGCTTGGCTCCGCTGCTTAATCCGCGCGCCATTGCCACCGGCCGCAGGCCGTGGGCGTGAAGAGTGTATCCGCGGACAAAACCGCGCCGGCTGTCGGTTTCATAAAACTCCTGAGTTGTGGCTAAAATTGGCGTTCCTTTATAGAGGCGGACTTCGTTTTCAAAGCGGGCGTATACATCGAAACTACTGTGCGGCATGATTCCCTTACCAACCAAACCGCTGGAGTTGGCCAGGCCGTTTGGATATTTCGAGGTAGCGGAGACCAGTAGCAGCCGGGGCATTTGAACCACAAAATTGGCTAAGATGATTACTTTGGCTTTTTGCCGGTATTCTTGACCATCGTTAAAAAAAACAACTCCGGTAACCCGGCCGGTGCTGGCGTCAATTTCTATCCTTCCGACCATGCAGTCGGAAAGAACTTCCGCGCCGTAGCCGATGGCCTTGGGAATATGCTGGATTAAGGTGCTGAACTTGGCGTTTGGCAGGCAGCCCTGGTTACAAAAACCGCGGTTAATGCATGGGGGGCGGTTGTCGAAAGGGGCGGAGAGAATGGCTAAAGGCGAAACCACGCTACGGATACCCAGCTTTTCACAGCCTTTCCGGAAAAGCATGGCGTTGGCGCTGATTGGCTCCCTCTCCGGGAAAGGATAGGGACCGTGAAAAGAACCCCAGGGAAAATCTTTCGGACCGGAGACTGCAATTTCCCGCTCGATTCGTTGGTAATAGGGCTCTAAATCCCGGTAGGTTATTGGCCAATCGTCGCCTACTCCATCAATGGTCTTCACCTTAAAATCGCTTTCGTGAAAACGGAGAAAAGCTCCGGTAAAATGAACCGTCCCTCCGCCCACTCCTCTGCCGGTGTTGTTATGTCCCATCCGTAAGGGATCGGCCCCGGCTACCAGCACTGTATCCTGCCAACCAAGGGACTGCATGGCCAATTCATCACTGGCAAAATCATTCTGCGGGTTCCAGAACGGGCCAGCCTCAATTAAGACTACCTTCATTCCGGCCCGGGCCAGATCATGGGCGATTAACCCCCCGGCGGCTCCGGCTCCGACAATACAGACATCGACTTCATCCCGGCCGAATTTGCGATGGTCCAGATCCGGGTAACGGTGATCCTGGTAATGATCAATATGGTGTCTTACCGGGTCCTGACTTTTCACCAAACTTAACACTCCTCCAGCGACCGGGCTTCCCAAGGGTCAATTAAACCAAGTTCGACGCGGACATATCCCCGTGGATAAGCGGGTCCTCCATAACCAATCTCCGACCAGACGGTTGGATGGGAATAATAGGCCTCCACTGAAAGATTCAATATTTTGGCAAATAGATCTTTCTGCGGTAAACCTTGCCAGGGCCCGGAGTTTGGCAGTTCGCCCCGTTCAACACGGCCAAGAATATTTTGGCGTTGAGCCGGTGTTAGTTCGTTAAAAGGTTTCTGATAGTCGTTTTTAGCGGTAAAGTCAATCGCCTTCAATCCATTCCGGATCAACTGACTTTCCGGCGGAGTTTCCACTTTGCGCTGGCTTTCGCCGATTTTACCGGCTAGACGGTTGTCGGCGTGACCACTAATATAGTTGACTATTGCCGGCCGTTGATCGTCGATGATGGTTGCGGCGACGGCGCCGAATAATTCGGCTTCCCGGCAGTTGAAAAATTGAAATTCCGGAGTTGATTCAAGCCTCCTTTTGACAATTTCCCTGGAGTGTTCATCCCAAGCTTCGGCCTGCTCTAAGACATTATAACCGGGGTAATGAGATTGGTCGCTTAAGGAAATCACCTCCCATAAACGGCAAAAAGCCCAAGAACGGCCAGCGCGCTAAAGAGTAACGGTAAAACGACCGGGGGACCAACTAAAAAATTCCGCCTTACATAGCCGTCAACCCTTTGGCCGACACCCCGGAAGTGGAGAATAAAGCCGTAAATCCCTCCGGCTAAGCCAAGCCATAAAAGGAACATGCAAAGCCATAATAATAATGAAGAGTTCAACAAGGCTAAAAGAATGGCAATCAAACCAACAGCGGGACCGGCAATCACCGGGAGCCACATTGCCATATGGCGAAAGTTTTGACGGGAATGAAACATGGCCACTTGAATAAAGATCATCAAAAAAGCTAATCCAACCAAGAGAATGATAATCCGGGACAACTCCCAGTCATTCCAAACCACTTAAAATCCTCCAAATAAAAAAATACCAACTATCTTCATAGTTAGTATTTACGCTGAAGGAAGGATTATTCAATATTTTAAAATATCAACTATCCATTTAGGTCGAGAGTTTTTTGAATAAATTAAACATGTCCTAACTTTACCAACTAACTGTAAACCGAAACTCATTTAAATCAGTAGTACTAAATGCTCTTATATATTCCATTTCAATATTTTTATCGAGGATAAATCTCAAGCGGTAACCTAAACGGTTAGCATCAACTGGCTCGTTATCCAGGTTATACTCGGCATAAAAGACCAACGGTATTTTCGGACGGGGATCGACATAGAAACCGACAATTTCCTCAATGTCCTTGGTGTGGTCTATTCCATAATGGCCGTAGAGAGTAATTATTTTTACCGGTTTGAAATAAGTGTTAACGGTGTAACATAATTCGTAATCCCCGGGTTGAATCAGGTTGAAATCCGCCCCAAAGTTCTTGGGAGAATAATTCAATCCAATGGTTGAGACTGTTTTATAAGGTTTTTTGTTTGCAGTATTGAAGTTGTATTCTTGAGGAAAAACCCCAATCTTTGCAGACAAATTACCAATAATCGTTCTTTCCCATTTGACACCGAAGATGGATTCTAACTCCGGTATGGCACTATTTAAAATAAACAAGTTCCCTAACGGGTAACTAAAACTTCCAACGGTAAATGTACCAAAGTCGGGCTTGGTTTTATAATTAAAATAACAATAATCGATGGAAAAATCCACTTTTTTAAAATCGGTTGCGGAAGTTATATATCGAATGCCTGCATATCCTATGGCGGCTTCATTTATTTTGCCATAAAAGCATAAAGTCCCATCGAGGGTAACATTTTCAGTGATAATATTATTTTTAAACGTAGCGGTATTGCTAACATCAATACCGGCTATGGTTTTAGGGGTATAGGTCAGAAAAAATATGCTAAGTGATATAATCAGTAAAAATAATCTCATTGTTCTCCCCTTATTATCTAGTGTTACATTACTTTTCATTAGTATTATCAAATGAAGATTTAAAATCCAACAGAAATAGACCTGTTATTAAAGCAGCGACAAACCCAATCAAAAAGCTCAATCCGAATGCCGCCAAAATATTAAGCTGTAGACGAGGTTTTAATATAGGTATTGCTCTATCGATCCAACGAATGTGTGAGATGGAGAAACCGTTCAAATTTTGTAAAGAAACCTGTTCTTTGATCAGATTTTCTTCCATTTCCTTTAAAAATTTATAGCGGCTAATTTCAGTTTCGGAGAGCAAGTTCTTTTTACCCAATGTTATTGCTGATAAGGCTTTTTGGACAGAGTCTAAATCTTTTTGGGTTCGTAATTTACCTTCTTCAACGTCTTCTTGAATCAAGACCTCAACCAGTTTGTTGACA
>JBLNCU010000212.1:0-12294 GCA_050260935.1 Bacillota bacterium | reverse complement strand
ATAGAATTATTACAACCGCCGTGAAAATGGCCGTTATTCCCATAGCGGCTACCCCAAGCCTTGTCAGCCAAGGGAGGGCGTCGCCCCATTTCTTCCCCAAAAATTTCCCCGTCAAAGCCAGTACCAAAAAGAAGAACAGGTTGCTTAAGAAAAAGGCCGGAGCGGCTTTTGCTGTTTCCAACTGCAAGAGGCCACCGCAGATGGTAGTGTATAAACTCATTCCCGGGACTATTTTCGCCAAAAAAATCGTCCACCAGCCGTATTTTTTGAACCAAAGCAAGGTCTTCCGGTAGGAGTCGCTGTCGATTGCTTTCCGCAGGGGAGTTTTTTGGATTATATTGACGCCGTATTTCCTTAACAGTTGGTAAAGAAGCAGGCTGCTGATGAACATGCCGCTAACAGTAGCGCCGATAACAACTAATAACGATCCCTTTCCCGTGCCCGTCAGATAACCGGCAAAAAGAGTGGCCGTTTCTAGAGGGATGGGCGGGAAAAATAGGTTAATCAAGGCGAAAGTAAAGAACAACATAAAAAGCAACGCCGGATTTTCGATGATTTTTTCGACTTGATCCAGTATGGTATTTAGCATATTGGGATTAGGATTCCCATTACGCTCCTATTTATGGGAGGAACAGTTTGATTGAGGAGCGATCTACAATTTTAGCCGTAGACGGAGCTAAAATTATTGGAAAGGCAGGAAAAGTTTGACGTTTGTCGAAAAAAGTATTTTATGTATTTTATTGAAGGAACGGCAGACCAAAACCAGGGGTGGTTTCGATGGCGTCTGTTCTGATTATCGATGATGAACCGATTATTGCAAAGGTTTTGGAAGAACTTTTAACGGAGGAAGGTTTTCAAGTTGTTTCCGTCAATAATGGCGACGCCGGTTTAGAATTGATTCGCCAAGGTTTTATACCGGGAATTATTTTGGTTGATCTATTTTTACCGGGAATCGGGGGGCGGGAATTTGTCGAAATTTTACGTTTCCAGATGGGCTTCCACGATATCCCGGTCGTTTTATTGACCGGCTCAAGGCCCGGTTCATTTGGTCCGTCCTTGGCCAACACTTTCCAGGCAATTATTTTTAAACCCTTCGATATTACTGAAGTCATACAAGTAATCCATCAGTTAATCAAAGAATACCCATCGATGGAAAACTCCCTTTGTTAACCTGGTTTGACTTTCCTCAAAGCATATGGTAAATTCTTTTCATGAGAATATATACAACCGTCAACCAAAAAAACGAAGTCTTACATTTACTCAACCGCCGTTTTAAGTTTCAAGGCGAAGTTCAAAATGAGCTGGCCGCTAAAGTCAGCGCCATTATTGGCCGGGTTAAGGAGGAGGGCGACCGGGCTTTACTGGAATTGACCGCCCGTTTCGACCATGTGGACCTTACGGCTCATTCTCTCCGGGTAACCGCCGGGGAGTCGGTGGAAGCCCGGCAACTGGTTTCACCGGATTTTCTGGCCGCCATCCGGCAGGCAAAAGAGAATATTCTAGCTTTTCACAGCAAACAACTGCCTAAAGATTGGATCGACATCAAAGAGGATGGGATTATCCTCGGCCAGCGCATCCAAGCGGTCGACTCGGCAGGGCTGTATGTTCCTGGCGGTGTCGCCGGATCTACCCCTTTAGTATCATCGGTTTTAATGAATTCACTACCGGCGGTGGTGGCCGGGGTAAAAAGAATCATTATTTGCACCCCGCCCGGACCTTCCGGTAAGGTTAACCCATACCTCCTGGCTGTGGCTTCCGAATGCGGGGTAACCGAGGTTTATAAAGTCGGCGGCGCTCAAGCCATAGCCGCCATGGCCTACGGAACCGAAACCATTCAGCCGGTCGATGTCATTGTCGGGCCTGGGAACCGTTATGTGACCGAAGCCAAACGCCAGGTTTTCGGTTTTGTCGGCCTCGATATGCTGGCCGGGCCTAGTGAAATTCTAATTATCGCCGATGAGAGCGTAAAGCCTTCACTAGTAGCGGCAGATCTGCTCTCCCAAGCCGAACACGGCCCGGTTGATGAAGCCGGCGCTTTTCTTTTAACTCCCTCTATGGGGCTGGCTGAAGCGGTGGCGTCTGAGGTTGAACGGCAATTAAAGGGATTGTCCCGGACTGAAGTTGCCCGGGCTTCGTTGGAAGCCAACGGAGGTGTCATCGTTACGGCAGATCTGGATGAAACCTTTGAATTGGCCAATTACTGCGCCCCCGAACACCTGGAGCTTTTGCTCCGGGAACCTTGGAGCTATATCGGGCGGATTAAAAATGCCGGGGCTTTATTCCTGGGGCCATATTCCACCGAACCGATTGGGGATTATATTGCCGGAACCAATCATGTCCTTCCAACCAACGGAACAGCCAGGTTCGCCTCGGGGTTGAATGTAGACCATTTTATGAAAAAAACCAGTATTATCTCTTATAATCAAGCTGGAATCGGCAAATACGGACCGGCCGCCATCACCATCGCCGGGGTGGAGGGGCTTGACGCCCACGCGAAAGCGATTAAGATTAGAATCGACAGTTGACAGTGACTAATTGGCAATTAAAAGAATGATGGTCTGATTAATCGAGAGAATAAAATTGTTTGCACCAACTCGTTTAAACTGGCTGTTAAGGTTGTGAAAACATATTAAAAAGTGGTGATTCAAATGCGAATCGCATCGATTGGCCGGAATACCAAAGAAACAAAGATTATGCTGGAATTGAATCTTGATGGGACCGGAGTTTATGAGATTCATACCGGAGTCAGTTTTTTCGATCATATGCTGGCGCAGATAGCCCGGCATGGTCTGCTGGATCTTAACATCACGGCCAATGGTGACTTGGAAGTAGACTCTCACCATACGGTGGAAGATACCGGGATAGTCCTCGGCCAGGCGATCAAGAAAGCCCTGGGGGAAAAGAACGGAATTCAAAGATACGGCAGCGCTTACGTGCCTATGGATGAGGCTTTGGCTTTGGCAGTCATCGATTTAAGCGGCCGGGCATACCTGCGATTCAAGGCTGAGCTGGGCCAGGGGCATCTTGGGAATTTTGATCTGGAGCTGGTGGAAGAATTCTTCCGGGCGGTGGCTTTTACAGCCGGCTTCAATCTTCATTTGCATTTATTGGAGGGGAGCAACTCCCATCATTGTGTTGAGGCCATTTTTAAAGCGTTCGGCAGGGCCTTGGCAGCCGCGGTTAAAATTGACGAAAGGGTGACGGAGGTTCCCTCTACTAAAGGAACTCTCTAAAAATAGTTTGCCATGATAGCGGTTATTGATTACGAAGTCGGTAATTTGCGGAGCGTCGAAAAAGCCTTTGCTTGTTTGGGTTACGAGGCCATAGTTACTTCAGACCCGCGGGTGGTTTTGGAAGCGGAGAAAGTCATCTTACCGGGGGTGGGCGCTTTCGGAAAATCGATGGAGGCCTTGAACCGGGCCGGAATGATTCCTGTGGTGAAACAGGTTATTCAGTCGGGGAGGCCGTTTTTGGGTATTTGTCTAGGCCTGCAACTGCTGTTTGATGAAAGCTGTGAAGTTTTCGGCAACCGGGAACGCTCCAATCCGGGGTTGGGAATTTTCCCGGGAAAAGTCCGGCGTTTTCCCGCCGGTGAACTTAAAGTGCCGCAAATAGGCTGGAACCAAATATCCATCAATAAGGAAACTCCCTTATTTAACGGGGTACCGGACGGGAGTTTTGTTTATTTTGTTCATTCTTATTATGTTGAACCGGATAACCCCGGTATTGTCGCCTGTTCCACCAATTACGGGATCGATTATTGCTCGGGAATAGTCAGCGGTAACGTGGCAGCCTTCCAGTTTCACCCGGAGAAAAGCAGCCGGGTGGGGCTGCAAATATTGAAAAACTTCGCCGCCTTGTAATCCTTAAATCCTGGCTTGAGGAGGCTTTTGCTAAACTGTGAATTTCCGGCCATGCATCGATCTACATCAAGGGCTCGTGAAACAGATCGTCGGCGGAACCTTAAACGACTTTTCCCGGCCTTTGGTGGAGAATTTCGTTTCCCGCCGGGATCCGGCCTTTTTTGCCGAACTGTTCAAAGAGGACGGCTTAACCGGCGGCCATATAATCATGCTGGGTCCGGGAAACGAAGCGGCTGCTTTAAAAGCTCTCCGGGCTTACCCCGGCGGGTTTCAGATCGGCGGGGGGATTACGCCGGACAACGCCGGGTATTTTCTGGAGCAAGGAGCCTCCCGGGTTATTGTTACTTCTTATGTTTTTCGGGACGGGGTTATCAATTACCATAATTTGGAACGGCTAGCCACTGCAGTTGGGAAAGACCGGCTGGTTTTGGATTTAAGTTGCCGGAAAAGGGCGGATACTTATTTTGTGGTAACCGATAAATGGCAAAAATTCACCAATGTTGAAATCAACCCCGGGAACCTGCTGGAGCTGGCCGGTTATTGCGCAGAATTTCTAATCCATGCCGCGGATGTCGAAGGTTTGTGCCGGGGGATAGAGACTGATCTGGTAAAGAGGCTGGGACAATGGGTATCAATTCCCACTACATATGCCGGTGGGGTTAGATCCCTCTCGGACTTGGATTTGGTTAAAAACTTGGGCCTTGGGAAACTGGATATTACGGTTGGAAGCGCCCTTGATATTTTTGGCGGAAATTTGCCTTATGCTGAAGTAATAAAATGGCATAATCGGAACCATTGAGATGAAATAGATCCCCCTTGCAAAAGATGGATAAGCCTGGTGAAAAAAGGATGTTTGCCAAACGAATTATTCCCTGCCTGGATGTGAAAGACGGCCGGGTGGTTAAAGGAACGAAGTTTCTGAATTTAAAAGACGCCGGGGATCCGGTTGAGTTAGGCGCTTTTTACGATCAAAGCGGCGCCGATGAACTGGTTTTTTTAGATATCACCGCTTCTCATGAACGCCGGAAGACGGTGGTGGAGATGGTTTCCCGTGTAGCTGAGAAGGTTTTCATTCCTTACACGGTCGGCGGCGGGATTTCCAGCCTCGAGGATATGCGGGAAATATTACTGGCTGGAGCGGACAAAACCGCTATTAATACGGCTGCAGTTGAAAACCCGGGGTTGATTGCAGCCGGGGCTGAACTTTTCGGTTCCCAATGTATAGTATTGGCTATTGACGCTAGACGGCGCCAAAAGGAAGATCCCGGCCGGGGCTGGGAGGTTTATATTCATGGTGGAAGGACCCCCACCGGGATCGATGTTGTGGAATGGGCGGTCAAGGCGGAACAACTAGGCGCCGGTGAAATCTTGTTAACCAGCATGGATCGGGACGGGACTAGGGATGGTTATGACAATGAATTGAACAGGACGGTAGCGGCGGCGGTGGGAATCCCGGTGATTGCCTCCGGGGGAGTCGGCAATTTGGAGCATTTGGCTGAAGGGATCGAAGTTGGAAAGGTGGATGCGGTCCTGGCGGCCTCGATCTTTCACTACCGGGAGTACAGTGTCGAACAGGCCAAGAGATTTTTGGCCGGGCGGAATATTATGGTGCGGTTCTAATAAGGCCGATTAGCTATCCTTGGGCGTTTTTTTATCTGGACCGCACGGTAGGACTTACAGGGAAATATACCGATGCCGGATACAAAGCTGCTAAAAAGAGAGTCTCCAGTTGTAAAGGGCACTGGAGACTCTTTATTTAATTTAATTATTTGGCCAAAGCGTTAAGTTTTTTGGTCAACCGTGATTTTCTCCGGGCTGCTTGGTTTTTATGGATTAAACCTTTAGCAGCCGCTTCATCCAAACATTTAACGGCAATATTTAAGTCGGATTTGGCAACATCCAAATTTCCGGCAGTAATTGAGGAGGCAGCCTTCTTTAAGGAACTTCTCAATTCGGAACGTTTGGCCACATTCCGATTGCGATGTTCGGCGGTTACCAGAACTCTCTTCTTGGCTGATTTAATATTCGGCAATACTTTCACCTCCTTAAACTGCAGGCGAGACACCCATTTTTAACAGTCTATATTTTACCACGGAAGATAGTCATTTGTAAAGAACTTTAACTTATAACTTCTATTTTTGCTTTACTTTATCCTTTACAGTAATGGTGTATTCCCTGCTGAGCTTGGCTGTAACCTTACAGGTAGAGGTTTTTTCCTTGACTTCGGTAACGGTGATCTCGGCCACTGGTTCGGTGATTTCATCCACCACCTCGCCGGTGTCCGGATCTTTGACAACATCGATGACATGATCGACCACGAAGACACTTCCTACCCGAACCCCGTCACTGGATCCGATGTTGATGATTACCTTGCCTTCCTTTGCATAGAAGACTGTCCCGGTTAAAGCGGAAGACCCGCTGGTGGATGCGGCTTGGTAAGCATTGGCGGCCAGTCCATCGGCAAGCTGGTTTACAGCGTCCCGTAAAGCGATCCCCAGATTGGTCTTACGGAATTCACTACTTCCGAAAGCTATGGCGTTCCAGTTAACCACTAAGCCCAGATTGGTGTTTTTCTTCTCACCTTTGCCGGGCACGGAGGCGATAATCTCCGCCGAGGAGGTATCGACCAGCCGGGCGTCGATCACCACCCGGGCGGTGGTGGTTTTGATCCCTATACCGATTCCTTTTTCACCCAAACCGAGGGCTCCGCCTTTAGAGTCAAAAGTAAATTCAGTGACTCTCCCCATCACCAGGTATTGGACACCGAGAATTTTGCCGATTTTCGCCGCTGATTTGGAGTCAACCCGGCCGCCGGCGCCGAAGTTCTGTTCTTGTAAAACCTTGTCAATCTGTTCCCGTTCGATCAGCCGGAATTTTTTGGTGGCTAAGAGCGCGGTCACCAGTTCATCGGAGACACCCTTGCCGACCTCCCAATTGCCCCCCCACCAACGATCCTGAATAGAGCCGTCATCAAAGGGCAGTACGGCGATTTTATAAAGTGTATCTATACAAAAGGCCGGCGAGCTAACGATCCCCGCTATTAACAGTAAAACCATTAGCAAACAGAATTTCTGCTTCAATTTGATTACCCCCTTGGTATAAATTGCTAAATCTAAAGACATTATAACATATGTTTCCAGGAGCAACAAGTTTGGGATTTTTAGGACTTTATCCACTGGAAGGCAAGTTTTACTTCCAATAAAAATGCCTAAAATACCCGCCCTGTTAAGTTACCGCGCTGGAAAAGGAGGTTTTTTGCTGATTTTATTGCGGACCATACTTCTTGCCCTAATGTTGATAATGGTTTCATTAGTTTATCCTCCTCTCAGACTAGGCGGCCGTTTTTTTATTCTTTTGGAAGCTTCCGGCATGGCTTTAATCGCCCAATTATTCCGGAGACCGCTTCAAAAAAAGATACCTCTTCCTACTTTAAAGTATTTGATTGCCTTCCTCGAGACGCTGGCATTGTTCCTGGGGAGTCTGTTTTTGTCCGGCGTTAATCTTCCTTTTTTGGGAATACTACTTCTGTATTTGGGAACCGTTTTGATAGAAACGGTTTTACCGGGACAAATCGAGGGCTGGAAAAGTAAAGAAGGGGGAGAATAATTGGACACAGTAGATTACCTTGAAAAAACCGGCGAGATCCATACCGACCTGGCATTGGAATCCCATGAATTGGCTTTGGAAAGAAATAGAAGCCGGGAAATTCCGGGAGTGGGCACTCAAACCGAAAAGAAAGGAAGTACCTTAATCAGCCGGGTCCAGGTGGAGACGGAAGAGGCGGGGCGAAGTATCGGGAAATTGCCCGGTTATTATGTGACATTGGAATCAACCGCTTTAAGGAGCCGGGACCGGGACCAATTGGAGGAAGTGGCGTTTCTTGTCGCTCAAGAACTTGAAGGTTTTATCGCCAGGATCCGGGTAGGAGAAAATGATCCTTGCCTGGTGGTTGGGCTGGGGAACTGGAACGCCACCCCGGATGCCCTGGGACCGAAAGTAGTCGAACATATACTGGTAACCCGGCATCTGGCGGAAAGCACTCCGCCGGAGAAAAAAGGCGGGCTCCGGCCTTTAGCCGCCATCTCTCCAGGAGTTTTGGGGTCTACCGGTATCGAAACCGGGGAGATCGTAATGGGTGTGGTTCAGAGAGTTAAACCCAAATTTGTGATCGTAATCGACGCCTTAGCCTCCCGGAGCACCCAACGCCTGGGCGCGACCATTCAGATTGCTGATACCGGAATCCATCCCGGCTCCGGGATTGGGAATAAACGGGTAGGGATAACTCCGCAAACTCTTGGGCTTCCGGTGATTGCCATCGGTGTGCCCACGGTTGTCGAGGCGACTACTATCATCCATGACGCTTTGGCGGAGATGAACCGGTTGGCCCCGGCCATGGTCAATCCGAAAGTCCTTGATAAACAGGAATTGATCCATAGGGTGCTTTCACCTTATATGAACAGCCTGATCGTTACTCCCAAGGAAATAGATGTAATGATCGAAGATCTGGCTAAAGTGGTCTCCGGAGCGATAAACATTGCAATTCATCCGGGTGTGAGCCCGGAGGAGGTTTTCCGGTATTTAAGCTAAGAGCCGGCAAGGTAAGATAAACTATATATTAGAAGGTAACCTGGTATAAAAAGCCCAAACGGATCATACTCCTTTGCCGGGGGGATATGGATGTTGACACTCAAAAAAAGCTGGTTAAAGATCTACCTGTTTTATGGGGTGATCTTTTTTCTAATAGGATTTTGCGCTTCGTTGACCTCGGAAGAAACCGGGGTAACCTTTTGGCTTAAAAAACAAAACGCCCAAATAAGGCAATTTTGGCTGCCGCCTGTTGCCAAGGAAGATGCGGCGGTTTTTTCCGGCCAGTCCCCGGAGATAGTATTGCTTGATTATTCAAACGCTCTTGCACCGGGCAAAACAACCTCTTTTTGCAGGCAGCTTCAAGGCGACCTGGAGAAGATCTTTCAAAAAATAACCATCGTCCCTGTAAGTGATCTCCAACAAATGGATAAGCTGGTTGGGGTTATGACGCCGGGGGAAAAACCCTGGATAATGGTCGGCATTATTGAAGGAAACCCCTGGTCCAAATGCTTCTTTAGCTTGCCGGGACCGGCCTTAAGTTTATCGACCGACCGGATTTGGAGCGCGCTCTTTCCAAAGCTGCCTGTTTTGAAGATGGGGAAATACTCTTTAAAGAATGCCACCGTGATTGAATTGAATTGGCCGGGGGCTCCATCTACCGATACCGGCGTCGGCCGGGTAATCCGGGAAGGTCTGGGGCCAGCTTTGTCCGGTTTAGCCGGGAAAATGCTTGAATAGGAGGAACCGTGAAAATATTCTTGAAGATGTTTTTAGCCATAATTATGGCCGCTTTTATGCTTGGCGCCGGATATTATTTAGTACTTAGCAATTTAAGCTATTTGCTGGGCGGAAGTAAACCCGACATACACTGCGGATGGAATGGAAAAACCTCGGGTATTTCCATTCAAACCGGCAACTGGGTTGAGAAGATCAATTTTCAACCGCCATTGAAAGTTTACCTAAAAGACGGTCGCTGGGTCTTTCAAACGAAACAAGGAACCCTTTACGTGACTGTCGCCCCAAGACTGAAGCTTCAGTGGAAATAATCGCTTTCAAGGAGGAGATTGGCGCCAAGTGTTGAATACTAAATGCCTGAATAGGGCTTGCCTATTGTATAAAGCCCAAATGGAAGGATGGTTAGGATGGGTCTGTTGCAAGTTTTTATCCAGGCGTTTTTAGTGGGTCTATCGGGAGCGGTGCCCCCGGGGCCTTTATTGACCTACAACATTCAGTTGGCTTATAAAAAAGGCTTTTGGGTCGGGCCCAAATTGGTTGCCGGACATGCAATCTTGGAAGGCGCGTTAGTTATAGGGGTGCTCTTTGGGTTAGGACGGTTTATTCAACTTCCGGCCACCAAGATTACTTTATGGCTGGTGGGAGGCTTGCTCCTGGTCTGGATGGGTTATGAATTGATCTGGAAAGAGACTAAAAAAAGTCTCCGGGCCACAATCGAGGTATCGGCCACCGGGGAGCCGGCGGCGGCCTCCGGAACCACTAATTTGAATCCGGTGTTGGCGGGAATAATTATCTCTCTTAGCAACCCCTATTGGT
The DNA here is from genome assembly GCA_050260935.1 of Bacillota bacterium. Taxonomy (GTDB): domain Bacteria; phylum Bacillota; class UBA4882; order UBA8346; family UBA8346; genus UBA8346. The sequence continues at coordinate 2,293 of JBLNCU010000212.1, read as the reverse complement.
CCCTTTGGTGGGCTATGGTTGGCCTGGGTTTAATTACTCAGGCATTAACATTTGGCTGGTTAGGGGTATTAATCTTCTTTGGCGGCCATATTCTGGCTGATTTCGCTTGGTACAGTTTTATCTCCGCTGCTGTGGCCAAAGGCCGCCGTTATATGTCTGAAAGGGCTTATCATTGGCTGTTGCGAATCTGCGGAATTTTCCTATTCTTTATCGCCATTAATTTTATTTTCGATGCCCTTAAAACCCTGGGTATCACTGAGTGGTTCTTTCAGGCAGTTATTGATCTTTTTGCCCATTTACAGAAACTAATATAAAATTATGGTATAATAATTGCGATTTTATGTTTTGGAGGTAATTAGTTGATACAAACCAATATCCGCAATTTTTGCATCATTGCCCATATAGATCACGGTAAGTCAACCCTGGCCGACAGGTTGCTGGAACATACCGGAGCCTTAAGCGAAAGGGAAATGATTGAACAGGTATTGGATTCGATGGATCTGGAACGGGAACGGGGCATTACCATTAAATCCACAGCAGTGCGGTTGCAATACCGGGCCAAGAACGGCGAAAATTATATTTTGAACTTAATTGATACTCCGGGCCATGTCGATTTCACCTACGAAGTCTCCCGCTCCCTCAAGGCCTGCGATGGCGCTTTATTGGTGGTCGACGCCACCCAGGGAGTCGAAGCCCAAACCCTTGCCAATCTTTACCTGGCCTTAGAACATAACCTGGACATTATTCCGGTAATTAATAAAGTCGATCTGCCCAGCGCCGAACCGGACCGGGTGAAAGAGGAGATTAAAGAAATTATCGGGATTAACCCTGATGAATGTATTTTAGCCAGCGCTAAAACCGGATTAGGCACCGAAGACATCCTGGAAGCCATTGTCCACCGGATTAAGCCGCCGGCGGGAGATATCAGACTGCCCTTACAAGCTTTGATCTTTGATTCTCTCTTCGATTCCTACCGAGGGGTGATTGCCTATGTCCGGGTGATGCAGGGGAGATTGGCCATCGGCCAAAAGATCCGGATGATGGCTACCCAGAAGGAATTCGAAGTAACCGAGTTGGGAACCTTTAGACCGATGATGACCCCGGCTACGGAATTGCTTGCCGGGGAGGTGGGATTTGTGGTCGCCTCGATGAAGAATGTCAAGGATGTGCAGGTTGGCGATACAATTACCGATGTCGATAATCCGGCTTTGCTTCCTTTGCCCGGATACCGTCCGGTGCAGCCGATGGTCTACTGTGGTTTATATCCGGTTGATAACGCGGCATATGGAGATCTCCGCGATGCCTTGGAAAAATTGAATTTAAACGACGCCTCGTTAATCTTTGAACCGGAAAATTCGACCGCTTTGGGTTTTGGTTTCCGGTGCGGCTTTTTAGGCTTGCTTCATATGGAGATCGTGCAGGAACGTTTGGAACGGGAATACGACTTAAACCTGATCGCCACCGCTCCCAGTGTTGTTTATAAGGCATACCTTACCGACGGATCGGTTAAAGAGATCTCCAATCCGGCCGAACTCCCGGCCGCAAATTATCTGGATCACCTCGAAGAACCGCTGGTAAAAGCGACCATTATTCTGCCGAGCGAGTTTGTGGGGGCCATCATGGAGCTCTGTCAGGAGAAACGGGGCATCTTTAAAAATATGGAATATCTAACCGCCACCAGGGTAATGCTTGCCTATGAGTTGCCTCTAGCTGAAATCCTGATGGATTTCTTTGACAAATTGAAATCCCGTTCCCGGGGTTATGCCTCGTTGGATTATGAATATTTGGGGCACCGGGAAGCGGATCTGGTTAAACTGGATATTTTGATCAATGACAAAGTTGTCGACGCCTTATCCGCCATTGTCCACCGGGACAAAGCCTATCAGCGGGGCAGGCAGCTGGCGGAGAAGTTAAAGGAGATTATCCCGCGCCAGTTGTTTGAGGTGCCGGTTCAGGCGGCGATCGGTAACAAAGTGATCGCCCGGGAGACAATTAAGGCCTTGCGCAAAGACGTTCTGGCCAAATGTTACGGGGGCGATATCACCCGGAAACGGAAACTTCTGGAGAAGCAGAAAGAGGGCAAGAAACGTATGAAACAGTTGGGAACGGTGGAATTGCCCCAGGAGGCTTTTTTGGCGGTCTTGAAGATCGAGGAATAAAAGAGGGCTCCTTGCATGCAAGAACTTTTGAACAATCCGAATGCGGCATTCCGGGAATAATATTGACAATTAACCATAATTATAGTACAACAGAAATAATATCATAAGATACATAGTGGTAGAGTAGAGGCGCG
>JBLNCU010000211.1:0-27923 GCA_050260935.1 Bacillota bacterium | reverse complement strand
GGTTGTCTCCAGCATTATGACGAACTGGATCGCTTATTGGGCGGTGTATTACATCGTGCCGGCTTATTTTAAAGGCCAGTACCTGGAGACCGAATCCCGCAAGATTCCAATCACCGCTTCTCTAAAAGTTGACTGGCTTACCAAGTTGTTTAACGGTTCATATATTAACTTGGGCTTCTTTCTGGCCTTAATCGCGGTGATTATTATCGCGTTTATTTTAAATAAGACAACTTTTGGGTACGAATTAAAAGCGGTGGGTTATAACCGTCACGCGGCGGAGTCGGCCGGAATAGTCGCCAATCGCGGCATTGTCCTGTCGATGGTAATCGCCGGCGGATTATCCGGTTTGGCGGGAGCGGCTTTTTATGTAGGATATGCCTCTAACATCCAAATCGGTGTATCACCCTCGCAGGGTTTTGACGGAATTGCTGTATCCTTGCTAGGAATAAATTCTCCTTGGGGGGTTTTTGTGGCGGCCTTATTCTTCGGCGTTCTTCAATCCGGAAAAGGCTTCATGAACGCAATGACCAATATTCCCCCGGAAATCGCCGATACGATTATCGCTACGATTATTTATTTCGCGGCAACCAACATTTTAGTCGAACGCGCCTGGGAACGCTGGCGTAAAAGGGGAAACTTCGCCGGCAGGTCTATAAATAATGAGCCGGGCTCAATGATTAAGCGAATGCGAGGTGTTAAGTAAACATGGGGCGAATTGTCGTTGAAATATTTCCTTATGCCATTGCTTTTACCATTCCGCTTTTGTTGACCGCTCTTGGGGGGCTTTTTAGCGAAAGAAGCGGAGTTGTCAATATCGGGCTTGAAGGATTAATGGTGGTAGGGTTCTTTGCAGGAGCGCTTGTTATTGCAAAGCTGGAGAAGTTTCTACCCGGAACCGCAATTTGGATTGGCTTGTTGGCGGCTTTTATCGTGGGGGGACTTTTTGCGGTGCTTCATGCCCTTGCCTCCATCAATTTAAATGCCAATCAGGTGATAAGCGGCACGGCGATCAATATGATTGCCGGCGCTTTAACGGTTTTTTTAGCCCGCAACATTACCGGCAGCGGTAATATTCATATCGTGCATGGATTGATCCGCTGGGATATCCCCTGGCTCTCGCAGATTCCGGTTATTGGGAAGCTGCTTTTTACCCAAACCTACGCGACTACCTGGCTGGCCCTGGCAATTTTGCTGATATCTTGGTTTTTATTATATAAGACTTCCTTCGGTCTTCGTTTAAGGGCCTGCGGCGAGCATCCTCAAGCGGCAGACGCTGCAGGGGTCAATGTTTACAGTATGCGTTACATCGCGGTGATAATCTCGGGGGCCTTGGCCGGACTCGGCGGGGCGATTATCCTGGTGACTTATTCCGGGGAATTTAACGGTTCTGTGGGCGGCCTTGGTTTTTTGGCGCTGGCCTCATTGATCTTTGGACAATGGAAACCTTGGGGAATATTGGGTGCGACTTTTTTCTTCGGGTTTGCCAGTACTATCGCCAACGTCTCGCAGGTGGTCCCTTCGCTGGCGCAAATTCCGGGAATCATCCTTAAGTGCTTCCCCTATTTGATTACATTAGTGGTATTGGTTTTATTCTCGAAGAATTCCCAAGCTCCGCGCGCCTCCGGAGAACCTTACGACAAAGGGAAGCGCTAGCCCGGTTAAACCAGTTGTCCGTCAATTCAGTTTTAATAGCTTTGTTTCCAATAAGGGGCTGTCTTTAAGGTTAATTGCTAAGGACAGCTCCATTAGTAATTAGTCGCTTTACTAGGCCTTTTTTGGCTGTCCGGCGAGTTGGGCGATTTTCAGGCCCGGCGCCAAACTATATCTTACCCTCGGAGCAAAGTAATATTGAAGGCCATTTTGTTTTAAATTTAACCCTCTATTGCCACCCGTAATAAATAACGCCTATGTAATAAGGAGTGGTCTGTTAATGAATCTGGAAAGCCATTCGACGCCAAAAAGCGTTCTTAAAAAGAAACCGCAAAATATGGGGGTTTACCAAATCCAAAATAGGATAAACAATAAAATCTATGTCGGAAGCAGTCTTAATCTTGATTCCATTTTTAATAAAACCAAAATACAGTTGGAATCCGGCAAACATCAGAATAAGGAATTACAAAAGGAATGGACCAAGTTTGGCCCTGATAATTTTATATTTACTATACTGGAAAGGCTCAAACCGGAAGTTTACCCGGATAATTACCAGGAAGAGCTTGAAAACCTGGAGGAGTTCTGGCTGGAAAAACTTGAGCCCTATGGGGAGAGAGGGTACAATAAAAACAAAATCAAGCCGAAAGACTGGCTCTAGGATTACCTAAGTCCTTCCCGGGATTTCAGCGCCTCTGCGGCTGAATTTTACCGGCCATAGAAAATTAAAACCGGTAACCGGTTTCAAATTTATTTTGAAACTCCGCTTCTCCCGTTCCGGGCAATCCGGCTGGTCCAGCATTGGCCGGCCGGTTCTTTGCGGATCGGGGACGAGATCGAATGGTCGGAAAACGAAACAAAATGTTTAGAAAAGGAAACTGTTTGACAACAAACGAAAATAAATGTAAAATTAGAAGGGAGGGGAGAATTGCGAAATGTTCCCTGAGGAACGGCGAAACCGGATTTTGGCAATTTTGAACCGCCACGGACGTTGTTTGGTGGCTGATTTAGCCAGAGAGCTTAAAGTGTCTGAAGTAACCATCCGCCAGGACCTTGATTTCCTGGAGAAGGAAGGTTTGTTGAGACGCACTCACGGCGGGGCGCTTCTCAACAGCAAAATAGGCTTTGAACGCCCCTTCCAGATGGTCGAAACTTCCTTTAAGCCGGAGAAGGAACGGATTGCCGGGGCTGCCGTCGGGCTCATCTCCCCCGGGGACACCGTCTTTTTAGATGTCGGCACCACTGTGACCGAAGTCGCCAAAAAACTGGCCACTCATGCCAATCTAACTGTTTTTACCAATGCTTTAAACATCGCCACCATTCTGGAGGCCAATCCGGAGATCACTACTGTTGTTACCGGAGGCACCTTAAGGGCGAAACAGCATTCATTGGTCAACCCCTACGCCGGGTTTATCCTGGAGAGAATCAACGTTGATATCGCCTTTATCGGCATCAGCGGCATTGAGGCCGGACGCGGTATTACCAATGTTAACATCGCCGAGGCCGAAATGAAATCGTTGTTTATTAAAACCGCCCATCGCCGGGTAGTTCTGGCGGACTCCAGCAAAATCGGAAAGGTGGCGCTGGCAAAGGTAGCCGATATCAGCGATCTCGATCTTCTAATTACTGATATAAAAGCCGATCCGGAGGAGATTGCTCTGCTTAAGGAAGCCGGGCTGGAAGTGCAATTGGTTTGATAACAAGCATAAAGGAGAGAGGCTTGATGACCGCCAATAAAGGCGACGATTTTACTAAAAAAGTTATAAAACTGGACGACGGCCGGGAACTTATCTATTATGACTTCGATGATTCCCCATCCCCGGATGCCGTCGACCAATCAAAGGTTAATGGGGAAAAACCCCCCAAGGAGAATTAACATGTCCGAACTACGTTGGCATCCTTTCCTAGAGGAATGGGTCATTACGGCCACTCACCGTCAAAATCGCACTTTTCTTCCACCCGATGATTACTGTCCATTGTGCCCCACTAAACCCGGGGGATTTCCCACCGAGGTTCCGAGCGCCAATTACGACATAGTTGTCTTTGAGAATAAATTTCCATCCTTGCAAAAGACTCCCCCTTATCCCGAAGTAACCGGAACCTTAATTTCACCGGTAGCTCCGGCTAAGGGAATTTGCGAAGTGGTTCTTTATTCCCCGGAACATAATGGCTCCCTGGCATTAATGCCGATCAGCCGCATCCGCAACCTGATTAAAGTCTGGCAGGACCGTTATCTTGAGTTGGGCGCCAAAGACTTTATCAAATACGTACTGATCTTTGAGAATAAAGGGGAGGCGGTAGGCGTAACCCTGCACCATCCCCACGGGCAGATCTACGGGTTTCCTTTTGTCCCTCCCAGGCTTCAAAAAGAATTGGATGCTTCCCGCCGATATTACCAAAAGAACAAGCAATGCCTTTTCTGTAATTCACTACGGGAAGAGTTCAGCGACGGCAGGCGAATTGTTCTTGAAGGGGATAGATTTGCGGCCTATATCCCGTTTTTCGCCCGTTACCCTTATGAAGTATATTTGGCGCCCAAGCGCCACCTGGCGTCTTTAGCCGATTTTACTCCTGAAGATGTTGCTGATTTGGCGGTAGTTCTTAAAGGACTGCTGGTAAAGTATGATCTACTGTTTGAGATCTCTTTCCCCTATATTATGGTAATTCATCAGGCCCCTACCGACGGCGGCGACTACCCCGATTATCACCTCCATTTTGAATTTTATCCACCGCTGCGTACGGCGAAAAAACTGAAATTTTTGGCCGGGTGTGAATCGGGGGCCGGAAATTATATCAATGATACTTTAGCGGAGGAAAAAGCCGCCGAGTTAAGAGCAGTTGGACCCAGCGACATGGCCGGGGTCATCCAATGGGATCAGCGGAATCCGGATAAACCTAAGATGGAATGAGGTTATGAAATTGGCTAATAATCAATCGATGGCTCAAATACTGATTGAAAGATTCGGAGAAGGGAGTCCGGTCATAACCGGCGCCGCTCCGGGCCGGGTAAATCTAATAGGGGAGCATACCGATTACAATGACGGTTTTGTGCTGCCGATGGCGATCGGTTTCGGGATTCAAATGGCGGCCAGGCGCCGCCGGGATTCCCTGGTGCAAATTTATTCCCAGGATTACCAAGAAACCGCCGTTTTTTCGTTGGACAAACCCCTGGAGCGCGATGCGGAGTATTTATGGAGCAATTATGTAAAAGGGGTAATTTGGGCATTGCAAGAAACAGGTATTGAACTCCCGGGTATGGAGATTGTTTTCCGCGGGAATATACCCCAAGGGGCTGGCTTGAGCTCTTCAGCAGCCTTGGAAGTGGTAACGGCCATTGTTCTTCAAGCCTTGGCCGGTTTTGAGCTGGCCCCCCCGGAACTGGCCTTACTTTGCCAACGGGCCGAGAATGATTTTGTCGGAGCTAAATGCGGCATTATGGATCAGTTCATTTCTTTGATGGGTAGGGAACGGCGGGCGTTATTCCTGGACTGCCGGTCGCTGGCCTTTGAACAGATTCCTTTGGAATTGGGCGACTACCGGATCTTGATCTGCAACAGCGGGGTTAGACACAGCTTGGTGGCTTCGGAGTATAACCGGCGCCGCCAGGAATGCAGCGCCGGAGTGGCCGCCCTTCAGTCCTGTTTTAGTGGAATTAAAGCCTTGCGGGATGCCGATCTGCAACAATTGGAACTTGCCCGGGAGAAGATGACTCCCGAAATTTACCGCCGCTGCCGTCATGTCATCTCCGAGAACAACCGGGTTTTAGAGAGCACCCGTGCCCTGCGCCAAGGAGATTTGCCTCTTTTCGGCCGGTTGATGAATGAATCTCATGATTCTCTAAGGGATGATTATGAAGTCAGCTGCCCGGAGATTGACTTGTTGGTGAGCCTGGCCAGAAAAATACCCGGGGTTTTGGGCGCCAGAATTACCGGGGGCGGGTTCGGAGGCTGTACGGTAAACCTGGTGGACGGGCCGGCAATTGAGATGTTTAGCGCTATAGTATTGGAAGAATATCAACGGCAAACTAAAATTCAGCCGCATTTATATATCAGCACCCCTATGGAAGGAGCGAGGATATTGTAATTATTGATTATGTCGGGTTAATAACCGGATTGTAAACCGGTGAGACTCAGGAAGGCCTCTCCCTGTGTCCGGGCGGGTGAACACCCATAAACGTGTTGCTCAGTGGTTCCTATGGGTTACTTAATGATTCCTACCGGATATGGAATGGTTCCTACGGTTTACACAGAGATTCCTACCGGTCTCCCAGCGACTTCTACCGGGTGTTGAACCATTCCTTCGGTTTACTCTATAGTTCCTACGGGTTCCCTTACGATTCCTACAGACTCCATTAAGGTTCCTACCTGTTACTCACCGATTCCTACCTGAAGTTTTAAACGTGGAGGCAGTCTAAAACTGTCTTTTTGATAACAAAAAGGTAAAAAAAAGCCTTTTTTGCCATGTTCCCTAAAGCTTATTTTATGAAGGGAAATGGAGCTTGGGCCCGAATTAATATTATTTAGGGTTAAACATGTATGGTAAAGAATCCGGAAGACAAATGAGAAGTTAGAAGTGAGAAGATGGAAGCGCGGCGGAAAAAATTAGAATCGCCTTTCGCGCCTCGCGCATCCAACACCCCCTTCCCAACTCGGCTCCCGGCTTCAAGAATTCCGCCGTCCCGAATGATTAATTACCTAAAAACGAATTAAGGAATAAAAATGATCGCCAAAAAAGGAAAAATCGCCAAACGGGTAATTGTATTCCTCTTTTTATTTTTAGGCCTAATAACCATTTTTTTGATATTTTTATTGAACGGTATTTTAAGGGATATTGCCGATGGTTTTCTTCCCCCGCCTTTTACAAAGGGTAACCGCCGCTACAGGCTGGCCGTTATTTATCAGAATAACAATAACCAGTTTTGGCAATCGGTAAAACAGGGCATCATCAATGGCGGGAAAAATAGACCTGTTCACCTAAGTTTTTATGAAGCCCGCTCCGGGCAAGAGCTTCAAGTCCCCGATTACCTTCTCCTGGCCAGTCTGGCCAAGTACGACGGTATAATTATCCATGCGGAAGACGAACGGGTAGCGCCTTTAATCCAGGATGCCTGGAATAATGGAATACCGTCCCTGACCGTCGCCTCGGATCTGCCGGACTCGGGGCGAATAGGTTATGTGGGAACCGATAATTACCGGGCCGGTTATGTGGTGGGGAAGACATTTTTAAGATCCATACCCGGACCGCGGCCGCGTTTTGCCATAATCTCTCCCATGTTCGGGGCGGATACGCAAATGTCGGTGGCCGAATCCTTAAAAGTGTTCGGATTTCGGGAAGCAATCAGTTCAAAAGGTACTAATATTCCCATTTGGGAGAAGACGGAACCGACCCTGCTGGACTCTATCAAAACGGTCCGCAATTTGCTGGAGAAGCATCCGTATTTGGACGGAATTTACGCCACCTACGCCGAGGGTACGGTAGCCGCAGCCAGGGTGATCGTTGAAAAAAATCTGGCCGGCCGGATTCACCTGATTGGGCATGGCGACTCGCCGGAGATTAGGAACTACATTTCCCTGGGAATTGTTGAGGCCTCGGTAGTGGAGTATCCTTACCAGATCGGGTTGAAAGCCATCCAGGAAATGTTGGGCTATTTGGAAGAGAAAAAGGTAAACATCTCCAATAACATTGATGTAATCATTTTGAACCGCCGGAATCTTGACCAATTCATAAAGATCGAGGAACCGTAAAATGGGATTGACTGTTAACGGACCGGCCAGCCGGATATTCCCGATTCGCTGGAAGTTAATCATTTATTTCTTGATTTTTATGGTGTTAATTATTTTTGTCGGCCTATACGGCAACCTGGGTTTGAAAATGTCGGCCCGCTTTTTCAGCGGAATCTTGGATGAGAATAAAAGTTTGGAAGAGATCAGCGGCAAGGTGTACGCCGTTCAATACTACACCGAAAATTTCCTGGCCGAGGGAACATACAGCAGTTTGGATAAATGCCTGGAAGCTGATACGGAATTACGGGAAGAAGCCGACCGGATAAGTGAAAACCTTAACCTGGTGGATGATCAAGAAAAATACTATCATTACTTGGATTTGGTAAACTGTTTCCAGAGCCTGATAAATCTATCGGAAATGACGGTGACAGCCAGAAGAAACAATCAGATCGATTCCGCTTATGAAATCAACACGAGGCTGCAGGAGGCGTCCAACTTAACAGCCAAGTATTTACGGAGTTTAATGAATTTGAACACCACCCGGGGGAGTCGACATTACAAAGTAATCAGCCGCCAAACAAAGAAAGTGGAGACTCTGGCTTACATTTTAACGGTACTGATTGCCCTGGTGAGTATCACTTTTTGTATTCATTTTTCATTGGGGATCACCCGGCCGTTGGAACAGATGGTTCAAAACGCCGCGGAGATCGCCTCCGGAAATTTCAAGGTCGAAGAGGTAATATCGGAATCCAATGATGAGTTGCAGGTTATCACCAGCGTTTTTAACCGGATGTCCCGGAATATACACGATTTATTCACGGCGATCCAAGAGAAAGTGGCGTTGGAACGGCAATTGAAAGAAGAGAAAATGCGCAACCTGGAAGTCACCAATCTATTAAGAGAATCCGAGGTGCAGATCCTGCAAGCCCAGATGAACCCGCATTTCCTTTATAATACCCTGAACGCTATTTCCCAGGTGGCTATCCTGGAAGACGCCTCCGAAACCGGAGAATTGATTAAAGCTGTGGCCCGCCTGCTTCGCTATAATTTACGCTCCCTGGATAAACCGGTCACCGCCAAGGAAGAGGTCGACAATATCAAGGAATACATTTTTATTATGGGGGTGCGGTACGGCGATCGGATTGAATGCCGGCTTTCCATAGAGGGCAATCTGGAGAAATATTTGATTCCTTGTATGATCCTGCAGCCGCTGATTGAAAATGCCTACCTTCATGGGGCCGCCGTTCTCACCGACCGCCAAGGCAAGATTGGGGTAAAAATCACCGACGAGGGCAGTCAATTGCAAATAATGATTACCGATAACGGGGTGGGGATTGCTCCGGGAAAATTAAAACAGGTGTTAACCCAAGAGGGCAAAGAGATCCCTATGCATAAAGGCAGCAAGCGGGATTCGACCGGGATTGGTTTAGCCAATATACAAAAGAGGCTGCGGCTTTTTTATGACCGGGATGATTTGTTGACGATCACCAGTGAACCGGGGCAGGGAACGCAGGTGGTTTTAAAACTGCCTATGGTTGAGGAGGATAGCAGGCATGCACAGTTTAATGATTGTGGATGATGAACCGATTGTCCTGCGGGCAATATCGCATGTGGTGGAAAGCCATTGCCCTGATATTCAGGTAGTGGCGAAGACCGGGAACGGAATTGAAGCCGTAACTCTGGCGTTGGAAAGAAAACCGGATATTATCTTCATGGATATAGAGCTGGCCGGAGTGAACGGGTTGGAGGCCATCGCCGAGATTAAGAAATCACTCCCGGAAACGGTGGTTGTCATCATCTCCGCTTATGATAATTTTAAATACGCCCAAAAAAGCATCGCCCTGGGAGTGGTCGATTATTTATTGAAGCCAGTCTCCAAGGACGATTTAATGGCGATCCTGGCCAAAGCAGCCGGGCGTCTGGAGGAACAACGGGGAAAAACCCGCGAGCAGATGGAGCTTAGAGGTAAAGTTAGTAAGATGCGTTCTTTCCTGGAGGAGGATTTATTCTTTTCCTTGTTATATCCCAGCCTAGGGATGCATCCTTTATTAGAGTACCCTCAGCTTTTAGAGTTGGAATTTAATCTTGGCCAAGCGGTGGAAATTTACGTGGAAGACTGTAACCGGCTGGGGGAAAATTTCAGTCGCTTCCGGCAACTGGTCCGCAATTGCTTGAAAGGCGCTAAAACAATTCTATTTAGCCCGTTAATCGGCAGAAACGCCTCCATTTTACTGGGGTACGAAGCGGCGCCCGCCGACCCAAAAGCCTCCTGGGAGGAAGTTCGGCGATTACTGGAAACTGATTTACAGATTTCCGCTGGAATTATTTTAGGGGAAGTCCTGGCCGGATATGAGGGGATGCTCCGTTCATTTAACAATTTACGCCGGTCCCTGCAATTAATGACTTATCCTCCGGGAGTATACTACCCGACGGATCTTCCCGAACCTGTTAAAACGGATTTTTCAATTTCCTACCTCTTTGAGCAGAGGTTCTTTGAGGCGGTCAAAGCGGGGCAAAAAGAGTTGGCCGGGTTAATGTTTCTGGACTTGCACCATTTTATCCAAACAGCTCTGGCCGGAGATTTACAATCGCAAAAAGATTATTTTCAAGGCATCATCGCGGTCCTTTTGCGGATTTTTAATGAGAATACCGCCGAAGAAACTAGACAATCCCTGAGCGGTAATACTTTTAGCCAAAGAATTCGGTATATTAACGACTTCCAAGAGTTGGAGATAACGATGGCGGAAATCGTGACCCAATTGACTGAGAGTATTCAAAAAAAGGGGAATTCGGAAAAGAATCCGGAAATAAGAGTCGCCCTTGAATATATGGAAAAGAACTACGATAAGGAGATTACCTTGACCGATATCGCCGCCGCCGCCGCTATTAGTCCCGGCTACCTTAGTAAACTCTTCAAGGAATACCGTAACCAGACGGTAATGGATTTACTAGAACGGATCCGCATTGAGGAAGCCTTAAATCTATTAAAGCAATCCACTTTGTCTATAAAAGAAATCGCTCTCAAAGTTGGCTACAGGGATCCCAACTATTTCAGCAAAGTCTTTAAAAAAGTCACCAACCTGCCGCCGACAGCGATTCGAAGCTAGCTATAGTTGGAGTGGTGCGTTGAAATAGGAATACAGGATCGGGATTCAGGAGCCAGGATTTTTAACTTCCGCCAACTCAGGTTAATGAAGAATTCAGGAGTCTAAATCCGGAAGCTGGAATAAAACCTTGAAAGATAGACTTCGAATGATTTACTACACCCTTCTGGCTCTTAAAATAACCTTACTTTCAATTAATGGAGGCCCCGGTGTTTAAATTCTTTAAGGAAAATTGGATTTTAATTTTTGTCCTTTTTTTAATGGCAATTATGTCTATTCCCCTTCTATATTTCGGGAATTTATTAAAAATCCTGAGCCACGAAAATAGCGGGGCCGGAATTATCGATGACAGCAAGCCGCCGGTTATAGGGGTTTGTTTAAACAGTCTAATGGAAACCCGTTGGTTGAAAGAGCAGGCGGCTATGATGGAGGAAGCCGGCAACCAGGGGTTAACCATTAAAATTAAAGTGGCGCATCATTCATTATCAAGGCAGATAAGTCAGATAGCCGGCTTTATTAACTCGGGAGTCAAGGTGTTGGTGGTTAATCCGGTAAGCGATACCGGGTTGAAAGATATTTTGGAAAAGGCCAAAAGTAACGGGATTAAAATTATTCAATACGACGAACTGACCGCCGGTCCGCTGGATTTGTTTGTCAGCGTTGACTATCGGGAGATTGGGCGGACTCTGGCTTTAAGTATAATGCAAAATACCGGCCCCGGCAATTATCTGATTATCAGGGGGCCGCAGAATAGTTACAAAGCCGGGGCCATTTATCAAGGGATCCGTGATCTCACAAATAAAATGGATATTTATAAAAAGAGCGCCGTCACGGTTAGTCTTTTGTCAACCTGGTCGGCTGATGAAGCCGTCAATAAAACCAGGATTTTTGCGGCGCGGCAGCGAATTAACGCGATTTTGACGCCCAATGATTTAATCGCCGGAGAGATTGTTGCCTTTATGAAGGAACAGAAGCAACCTCTGCCTGGGATAGTAGGGGCCGGAGCGGAAGTTGCGGCTTGCCAAAGAATATTGAGCGGTGACCAAGTAGCCACTATTTATGTTGATTACCAACTTATGGCTAAAATCGCCGTGATCCATGGGAAAGAATTATGGCGGCGCCAAACGCCCTCGGTCAATTATGCCATTAATGTCAACGGCAGGGATATCCCGACCCGCCTATTACCGATCTATTTAATAACCCGGGATAATTTGAAAACTTTGCTGGTAGATCAGTTTAAAGTCTATACTGAACAGGATTTAAGTTCCGAATGATGCGGCTAACACTTGGAAGGTGGGGCGGTTAGAATGAAAGCCAAGAGAATCTTCGCTCTTTGTTTTATAGGATTGCTCTTATTCACGGCTACTTTTGGAGTTGTTGCGGCTCAAACCGGTAAAGTCATCATTTTTAGCTGGTGGATCGGCGGCGGGGAAGAAGAAGGCCTTTTAGCCCTTTTTAAGGTATTCCAAAGAAATTTTCCCCGGATTGAAATTGTTAACGCTACTGTGGCCGGGGGGGCCGGCATCAACGCCAAGTCGGCCCTTCAAACAAGAATGGTCGGCGGAAATCCGCCCGATTCATTTCAAGTACACGGCGGAGCGGAACTGGTCGACACCTATGTGAAGACCGGCATGATGGAACCGTTAACCCGGTTGCTTACGGAATGGGGAATAAGGAGTAAATTTAACCAGCAAATATTGGACATGTGCAGTTATAAAGGGCAAATTTATTCAATCCCTTTGGATGTGCACAGAAGCAATGTTTTATGGTACAACAAAGCTATTTTACGGAAGCACAATATTAAACCGCCGGCCACGATCCCCGAATTAATCGCAGCGTGCCGCCAATTGTCCCAATCGGGCATAACCCCCCTGTCATTGGGGGATAAAAACAAATGGGAAGCCACGCATCTTTTCGAGACGATCTTAATCGCCGAACTTGGGCCGGTTAAATACAACGGTTTGTGGAAAGGGAAAACCTCTTTTAATGATCCCGGAGTCCGCCGGGCTCTAACCTATTTTAAAGAATTGCTGCGGTATGTTAATAAAGACCATTCCACCTTGACTTGGCAGGACGCCACTAAAATGGTTTTCAAGAATAAAGCCGTCTTTAATATCATGGGGGATTGGGCGGAAGGTTATTTTAAAACCCTCGGGGGTTTGCCGGGGAAAGATTTCGGATGGGTCCCCATGGGGGATTCCTTTATGGTGATTACCGACTCCTTCGGTTTACCGAAAAACGCTCCTCATTTAAAAGGGGCGGTCGCCTGGTTAAAAACGGTAGCTTCCGTTGAAGGGCAGGATATTTTTAATCCCATTAAAGGCTCAATTCCCTCCCGGCTAGACGCTAACCGGGTATTATACGATCCTTACCAGCAGAAATCGATGGACGATTTCAACCGGTTGATCTTAACCCCTTCAATTGTCCATGGTTCGGCGGCGCCCCAGGGCTTTTCAAGCACCATGAATGATATAATCAATAGTTTCATCTATGACGGGGATATTGAAAAAGCCCTCAAAAACATCAACCAAAATGTGGCCGATTACCTTGAGTAAAAATAGCGTTTTTTATTGATAATTTTTTTCTTCGGGAAGGAAACAACTAAAAGAGGGTCGAAAGTAGAAAAAACAGGGGTTAATACGCCTACTTTGAAAAGTTATGTTTGGAGGAATTTAGTTGTTCGCCATTGAACGACGTCAGGCAATTGTTTCAATAACCGCTAAAGAAAACAGTATCACCGTCTCCGAACTGAGCAAAAGATTAGGGGTGTCGGTGGTCACAATCCGTAAGGATCTTGAAGCTTTGGAAGCGGATGGCCTGGTCACCAGAACCTATGGAGGGGTAATCTTAAAAAATGGCCAAGGCGAGGAAAATCCGGCGTCCAAGCTCGAGTATCCGCAATTAATTCAGGAAGCGGCTAAATTGATTCTTCCCGGCCAGACCATTATGTTAGGCAGCGGGAAGAATATTGCGGCTCTGGCTGATTATATTAAAGAAACGGTGGACAATCTGACGGTCATTACTTTTTCAATCGAAGTGGCTCTGGCCTTGGTGAGAGCCCCCCATATCGATGTAATACTAACTGGAGGAATATTAAGATCCCGAACTATGTCTCTTCTTGGTTATCTTGCCGAGCGGGTTATCAAGGAGATTTGTTTTGATCTTTCATTCTCCGAAGTCGACGGAATCCACCCTCTTAATGGAATAACCAGCGCCAACCTGGTCGAATCGAGCACTGAATCAGTATTGTATAATTTTAGCGCCAGGCCTGTTATATTAGCCGAAGCGGGGGCGGTAGGAAGGACGGCTCCGGCTCTGATTTCCGGACTTAAACCGGGGATGACGATTATAGTTAATGGACGGCCCGACCAAGCCATCATTGAACAGTTGAAGCAGAAAGGTCTAAAAATAACCTTAACTGGGCAATAAGCCGGGGGAAGTGAGAGAATGTGGATTGATAATCTGATCATTCAACTGAATTCCAAAGTGAAATGGCGGATTTCGGAAAAATTAACCTTATTAATTGGTTTGCTGCTCTTGTCATTAGTGATAACAGGCGCCGCCGCAATCTATACATTAAATGTTTTTAACGCTTCATTTCAAAAGACCTTGGATACTGATTTTCAACATACCATCATCGCCGCTCAGATGAACGATTATTTAATGCGTTATGACCGTTTGGTGGTTGAGTATATCCGCTCCCGTTACCAGTCGGACCGGGAACAAATCAAGAATGAATTGGCCCAAATTAATAAGCATTTTAATAGCCAACTGCGAAAAATGAAACTCTTGAAAGCGGATACTACCAACAATGGCATCCTAAGTGAACTGGAGCCAAGTTGGAATGAATACAGCCGCACTGTTGGAAAGATTCTGGCTTTTGCCGGAGAGAACAATTTTGAAAACGCCATGGAACTATGGGACGGTTGGGCTTCGGTTCGCTACCGCGATATTAAGTATTTGATTAAGGAGACCATCGACTATAACTTGGAACGGGCTCAGCATTCAAAGGTAGAGGCCAACCAAAACGTCCGTTCCACTTTAGGTTGGATTGCCCTGATTATTGCTTTCTCTGCCATAATCTCCATTATCCTAGGGATTATCATCATCCGTTATTTGCAAATAAGCCTCCGGAATCTGATTTTAGTCAATGAACAAGTTTCTCAGGGAAATTTTAGCGGAGGGCTTGATTTGGCAATAAACGGCCGGCCCCAGGATGAACTGGCCGAACTGGCCCAGAGCAACCGTAAAGTAGTGGAGAGTTTTAAAAAAATGGTCGAAGATGTAACGGCTTTGACGGAGCGCTACAGTCTGCCGGAGGAGGCGCATGGACCTGGGGAAACGGGAACTATCCATATCTCCGATCTGGCTGATATGGAGAAAACATTGGGGTTGGTCAGGGCACTTACCCAATCGTTGGAGCGGGTTAAACAAGAAGTCGGTGAAGTCTGTAAATCGGACCTGGTTAAACCGGGATTAGAGGAGGCCCACCACCGCACCTTGGATACTATCGCTAATTTTAACAAGGAAATTCAGAAACTCCATTTAATTCTGGACAATCTAAATTTCCTTCCCGCCAAAATTGAACAGTTGCTTGATACATACGGCGCGGCGCCGGCGGCCTCCGGAGGGTTGAAATGGGATGAGCTCACCAAACGTATTGAAGGGATACCGTCGACGATTATCAACACTATGGAAGTGGTAAAATTCGGATTGCTTGACCAAATTGTATTGCTCGATTCCAGAAACAACTTTGGCAACAGGGCCAATTCCAATAGTTATTTTGCCAACCTGGCGAAAGCGATTAAAAACATCCTCAAACAGGCTGAATCTATAATTATTTCCGCCCAGAACCTGCAATCATCATTTAGGGAAGCGCTTCAAAAAGCAAATAATTACAACCGGACGGAGGGTTCCGAATTGAATAGCGGTAGTACCGGGAGTAACGAATTTGAAGTATTACTGTCTAAGTTGGAATGGATTATGGCGACTTTTAATAAATAGAGGAGGAATCTTAAGTGAGATGGTACCGGTTTTTATTACTGCTCACTCTGGTTAACCCCTTGTTATTTACGGGAGTCTATGCCGGCAAAAAGGTGCAGATAGCGATTCTGCCTCCCGGCACTACCAGCCCCTTCCATTCACAGATAGCCAAAGGCGCTCAAAAACAAGGCGAGGAGATGGGGTTTCGGATTAAGGTTCAAGCTCCCGAAAGGGAGACCGATTTCAATGGCCAAGTTAATCTGATGCGGGAATTCATTAATCAAAAGGTGGATGCCATTAGCGTTAACGCCATTAATGAACGGGCTATTAAATCAGTTTTAACCGCCGCTAATAAGGCGAAAATTCCGGTATTTATCCA
Organism: Bacillota bacterium; assembly: GCA_050260935.1. Taxonomy (GTDB): domain Bacteria; phylum Bacillota; class UBA4882; order UBA8346; family UBA8346; genus UBA8346. Next base: position 12,087 of record JBLNCU010000211.1, on the reverse strand, counting down.
TAACAGCCTTACTCCCATCCCCGGGGCCGACATAATAGAGTATATCGGTTACAACCAACGTAATGGCGGAAGGGCATGTGGCGAATATGCCGCCAAGTTGCTTCAGGGAAAGGGGAAAGTGTTTATTCTGGGTGGAATTCCGGGTTTCCATCAGATCGAGCGGACTAAGGGTTTCTTGGAAGCGCTCCGGAATTATCCCCATATTAAAGTGGTTGGGGAAGAAACGGCCTATTGGGAACGGGAACGGGCTATAAATGTCGCCGCCAAGGCCCTAAAAAAATACCCTGATATAGATTTGTTCTATGCAAATAGTGATGAAATGGCAATCGGAGCGGCCATCGCCGCTAAGAGTATGCGCAGATCAGTTTATACTATTGGAATAGACGGGAACCCGGTAACGCTGGATAAAATCACCGAAGGATTAGTAACCGCGACCTTAGGGACTTATCCCGATAAAATCGGAGCGCAAATTGTTTTACAGGTCGATAAACTACTCTCAGGCGTCAAAATTCCAGCATTTTTGGAGACTCCAGCGGTGGTGGTTGATAAAAAAAATCTCGAGGACTACAAAGCCGGGAAACTTTGGTCCCCTCCAAAGGAAGGCCTGGCCGAGCAATTGACCAATTAAATAAGTTTTTCTTTTTCAGTAACGGCGAAGGGCTAAGTCGAATAAAGGGTTGGGTTGGCGAAAGTGTTCGCGTATTATTAAACCTGGTCAAAAAAGTTGGGAAACGATATAAGTAGTAAGTAGTAGAAACTTCACTGATGGGCTATAAAAACGGCCCATTTTATTATGCCGGCGGCTGTCATGCTATTGTTAAAATTAATTTAAAAAATTGCTATTACCAAAGCAGGAAATAAAAAGTAAGTGTCGAACTATCAACTAGTTTCATCTGGCTTCCACTTTGAAACTTTTTTTGTAGGCGGCAAGCTTTTCCGGATGAAAGCTAAAATAGAGATGATGCTCCGGCTGCTTTTTTAGAAGGCATAAAAGGAGGCTTTTAGCGGAGCGTCTTGAAGGGGGGGCGATAGCTAAGCCATAATTAAAAAGAATTAGCACCAAATTGAAGATCTGTTTTTTCAATTTGAAGATTTTACTCCTGACCATTTTTTCGAAAGGCATCTGTAATTTTCCCGGCTATTAATTTACTCTTGTTGAATTTGACAGCGTTTGATATTATTTCCTCGTGAGCAGGGCTCATAAAAAATAAAATTAGGAGGAGATTTCATGAAAAGGCTGTTTTTACTGGTGTTAGCTTTAGCAGTTTTGGTAACGGGCGTTGTGGCATTCGCCGCCAAGACAATTACCGTCGGTTGCGTAATTTACAAGTTTGACGATACCTTTATGACCGCGGTACGCAACAATATCGCCGACGCCGCCAAAGAAAAAGGCGCCAAGGTTGATATCGTCGATGCTCAAAATTCCCAGGCAACTTGTAATGATAAAGTCGACCTGTTTATCACCAAAAAAGTAAGCGCCCTGGCAATCAACCCGGTTGACCGCGCCGCTTGCGGTGTTATCATCGACAAAGCTAAAAAAGCTAAGATTCCTTTGGTACTGTTCAACAGGGAACCGTTTAAGGAAGATTTGGCCAAATGGAATAAAGTTTACTACGTCGGCGCTATTGCCGCTCAATCCGGCACTATGGAAGGCAAACTCTTAGTCGACTATTGGAAAGCCCATCCGGAAGCGGACAAAAACAAAGACGGCGTTATGCAGTATGTTATGTTGAAAGGTGAACCCGGCCACCAAGATGCCGAATTACGTACTCAATATTCCATCAAAGCCATTGAAGACGCCGGCATTAAAGTTCAAAAACTGGCTGAAGATACCGGTATGTGGGATCGCGTGAAGGGTCAAGAGAAGATGGCCGCTTTCTTAGCCGCCAACGGCGACAAAATTGAAGCCGTTCTCGCCAACAATGACGATATGGCTCTCGGCGCTATCGAGGCTTTGAAAGCCGCCGGTTACTTCAAAGGCGACAAATTCATGCCGGTTGTCGGTGTCGACGCTACCGCTCCTGCTCTCCAAGCGTTACAAGACGGCACCCTTCTCGGAACCGTTCTCAATGATGCCAAGAACCAAGGCAAAGCTACTCTCAATCTTGCTTATGTTCTGGCCAAAGGTCAAAAACCGTCCAAAGCGAATATCGGTTATGATATTACCGACGGCAAATATGTGTGGGTTCCTTACAAGCCGATTACCAAAGCCAACATGAAAGATGCTCTATAATAGCTACTTAAGGTAATTAAGGGATTTTTAAACGGCAGGGGAGCAGTCGTGCTTGATTGCTCCCTTGTTTTCTAATACTGCCGCTTCGCATTTGATGCGGGTTTAAAAAATGTTCGGCCTTTTAAATCGCTTGGCTTGCTCATCTCCTGTTCTATTTGGATTAACCCTTAAATTACTAAGAAAATATGCCGATATTTTAAAATGACTTTGATAATATTCCTGGAAACATGTTGATATAATTAATTAAGCCTTAAAAGTTTTCGTTCCACTAGAGAACAAGGTTTCGTCATGAACCTGACCGCAGGGGGCGTTGCAATGAGTCAAAACAAGTTTTTGCTTGAAATGAAAAATATCTCCAAGGAATTTCCCGGTGTCAAGGCGCTTGATGATGTAACGTTAAAAGTCCGCCCCGGTACCGTCCATGCCTTGATGGGAGAAAACGGAGCCGGGAAATCGACCCTTATGAAATGCCTTTTTGGAATATACAAGCAGGATTCCGGTGAAATCCTCATCAATGGGAATAAGGTTGAGATCGAAAACTCCAAGATTGCTTTAGACAACGGTATCTCAATGATCCACCAAGAGCTTCATCCGGTACCGTTCCGAAGTGTCATGGAGAATATCTGGCTGGGCCGGTTTCCCCTTAAAAGTTTCGGGCCGCTAAAATTTGTTGACCATAAAAAGATGTATGAGGATACGGAAAGGCTTTTTAAAAGCCTTGATATGGATATTAAGCCTAAAACCATCGTGGGTTCGATGTCGGTATCGAAGATCCAGTCAATGGAGATTGCCAAAGCAGTCTCTTATAACTCCAAGGTAATTATCATGGACGAACCGACCTCTTCGCTTACGGAAAACGAAGTTGAACACCTGTTCCGGATAATTCGTGATTTAAAAGCCCGCGGTGTTTCGGTTATTTATATTTCTCATAAAATAGAAGAAATTCTGAGGATAGCCGATGAAGTAACGATTATGCGGGATGGAAAAGGGGTCGGGACTTGGCCGGCCGGTGAGCTAACCAATGATTTAATTATCTCCAGAATGGTCGGGCGGGACCTTACTCACCGTTTCCCCGAACGTTTCAATACACCCGGAGAGGTGGTTCTGAAAGTCGAGGGGCTTACTTCGCCGATACCCAAATCCTTCCGGGATATCTCCTTCGAATTGCGCAAAGGTGAAATTCTTGGCATCGGCGGGCTGGTCGGCGCCCAACGCACGGAATTGATTGAAGCCTTATTTGGTATTAGAGCCATCGCTTCCGGTAATATCTATTTAAATGGCAAGCAGATAAAGATTAAAACACCGGAGGAAGCCAAAAGGCATAAGATGGCGTTGCTAACCGAAGATCGGCGCATATCAGGTATTTTCTCAGTGCTTACCGTTTTGGACAATACCTTGGTCGCCAATTTAAAGCGTTATGTAAAATTATTCCTGCTGAACGAGAGAAAAATGAAAGCGGATGGCACTAATACCATCAATCTGCTAAGAATAAAAACGCCGTCCGTTAAAACCCTTATCAAGGACTTATCCGGCGGAAACCAGCAAAAAGTGTTGTTTGGAAGATGGTTACTTACCGAGCCCGAAATATTGCTGCTTGACGAGCCCACCAGGGGAATCGACGTCGGAGCGAAATACGAGATCTATACCATCATCGCCGATCTGGCTAAACAAGGGAAAAGTATTATTATGATAACTTCGGAAATGCCCGAGCTAATCGGGATGTCCGATCGGATCATGGTAATGTGCGAGGGCCGTCTCTCCGGTTTCGTCGATGGTAAAGGCGCAACCCAGGAAGAGATTATGCGTTTGGCCGCCAAGTTTATGGCTTAATTGAAGGAGGGTCAACAGTGGATTTTAAAAAGGTATTGAAATTCCTATCCGAAAATGCAATCTATTTTGTATTAGTTGTATTGGTATTGGTTATCGCCTTCATTGATTCCCGGTTTCTCTCTGTCACTTGCCTGCGGGATATTTTGATTCAGTGTTCCACTAGGGTTATAATTGCATTGGGGGCTATGTTTGCAATTCTGACAGCCGGCGCCGATTTGTCCTCAGGGCGGATGGTGGGGTTCGCCGCGGTCATATCCGCCTCGATGTTGCAAGCTCCCACCTATCTCCGGTTGTTTTATCCTAATTTACCCCAATTGCCGTTGTGGTTGCCAATTTTAATCGCCATTTTTGTGGGTTTCCTTTTCGGTCTGGCTAACGGCTTCATTGTTTCCAAACTGGGGGTACCTCCTTTCATCGCCACCTTGGGCACGATGGTCATTATCTATGGCGCTAACTCGATCTACTTTAACATGCCGCCCAATAACTCCCAGCCTATCGGTGGGCTGCGGGCTGATTTCACCGGTTTGGGAACCGGAGCAATCGGTAACGGTGATTATTCCATTCCTTATATTGTTATAATAGCCCTGGTTGTGTCGGCCTTTATGTGGGTGTTGATGAATAAGACCCGTTTCGGAAAGAACACTTACGCAATCGGCGGAAATATTAACGCCGCCAAGGTTTCCGGTATCAACGTCAACCGCACTATTTTATCCATGTACGCCATTGCCGGAGCGTTATACGGTTTGGCCGGCGTCCTGGAAGCTGCCAGAACCGGCGGCGCCACCAATAACTATGGTAACATGTATGAATTGGACGCCATCGCGGCTTGCGTTGTCGGTGGTGTCTCCACTACCGGCGGCATCGGAACCGTCCCCGGTATTCTCGCCGGCGTCTTGATTTTCGGCGTAATCAACTACGGTCTTACCTTCATCGGTTTGGATCCTTACTGGCAACAAATTATCAAAGGGTTGATCATCGTAAGCGCGGTTGCTGTCGATATCCGGAAATATTTAACCAAGAAATAAAAAAACCTTGGTTTGAACAAAGGTAAAAGAACCAGGCACAGCCGATGCTTGGTTTCTTTTTTTGATCCAAAAAAGGACTTTAGCGGGAAAAAGCAAATTACCATAATAAAAGATGATCTGCACTATTCAGGGCTTGTATGGATGGGAGCCGGAATTCAGAAGAGAACCTTAAAAAATAGGCTGCAGAGGATTAGCCACATCTTCTGGCTTCTGGATCACGACTTCTGAATCCCAAAGGCCGGAATAGATACGATACTACTATGGGAGGAATTAAATTGCGATTCATCGATTTGCGAAGCGATACCGTCACTCAGCCGACTCCGGAGATGCGGGAAGCCATGTACCGGGCGGAGGTAGGGGATGATGTTTATGGTGAAGATCCCACAGTTCGGGAGTTGGAGGAGAAAGGCGCCGCAAAACTTGGTTTTCCGGCCGGCTTGTTTTTGGCCAGTGGGACAATGGGAAACCTAGTGGCTCTTTTAACCCATACCCGGCGCGGAGATGAAGTATTATTGGAAGCGGAGAGCCACATTTATTATTACGAGGTCGGTGGAATGGCGGCGCTGGCCGGCGCTCAACCGCGGCTTATTCCCGGGGAACGGGGAATTATCTGCCCGGAACAGGTTAGAAATTATTACCGTTCAAAGAATATTCATTTTCCGAATCCGGTTTTGCTTTGCCTGGAAAATACCCACAACCGCGGGGGCGGTTCGGTTTATTCCCCCGGGGAAATTTCCGCTTTAATAGCCTGCGCCCGGGATTTGGGGCTGAAGGTTCATATCGATGGCGCGCGGATCTTTAACGCCGCCATTGCTTGCGGCTGTGATCCCCGGGAGTTGGTAAAAGGGGCTGATTCAGTTCAATTCTGTTTGTCTAAAGGGCTGGGAGCGCCAATGGGCTCTCTGTTGGCGGGCTCAACCGAATTTATCAACCAGGCCCGGAAATGGCGGAAAATGGTGGGCGGAGGGTTCCGGCAAATCGGCATAATGGCGGCAGCCGGTTTGGTGGCTTTGGAGAAAATGATCGATCGACTGGAAGAAGACCATCGGAAAGCTTATAGGCTGGCCGAGGGTTTAGCCGGGCTGCCTTATGTCAGGATTCAACCGGAGTTGGTTAAGACCAATATTTTGGTCTTCGAGTTGCTTGAAGAAAGGATAACCACCTCTCGATTCCTGAGTCAACTGCAACAAGCCGGAATTAAGGCCAATGACAGCGGCCCTTCCACTATCAGGTTTGTGACCCATAAAGATGTTAGTAATGCTGATGTAGATTATGTTTTACAAGTTCTTCAGAGGGTAAAATAATTTAGGTTCTTGATCACAAATGGTGAATATAGCCAAAAAATTTATTTAGCTGCCTTTACCAAATCACTTGACATTAACCACCGGTTCCTTTATTATGAAGATGAAATTAGAATAAAAATCTGGGGAGCTGGATTCACCGGCTGAGAGGGAACTTGTTTGTTCCGACCCATCAACCTGAACTGGATAATGCCAGCGGAGGGAGCATACAAAGGCCGAAAAAATAACCCTTTATCCCGTTCAGGAGATAAAGGGTTTTTAATTCTACAGGGGAGGTTTTTTAAAAATGGCGGTTATAAACCTAAGTTTACAGGTCATTCCGAAGGTCGGTGAGGAAAGGGCATACGCGGTGGTGGACAAGGTGATTGAATACATTGGGTCCCGCAAGGTCAAATACGAAGTAGGCCCGATGGAGACAACCATGGAGGGTGAACTCGATGAACTGCTGGAGATCGTCAAGGAGGCTCAAAACATCTGTATCCGTGAAGGGGCTACCCGGGTGCTTTCGATGGTTAAAATCGATTATAAACCGGAAGGTGTCACTATTGAGGAAAAGATCGGCAAGTATCGAAGATAGTTTAATTCCCATCCTATTTCTAGCCGCGCTCATTTTAGGATGGGAGTTGACGGTGGATCGCGGTTTGCTGGCCAGGTTTATTCTACCGTCCCCTTGGGATATTTTAAAGGCCATTACCGGGATCTTTCCGGCAATCAATCCCCATTTAGCGGTGACCCTGCGGGAGGCTTTTTTGGGGTTAGTTAGTTCAATGGTTTTAGCAGGGGTTTTAGCCGTTTTTATGGATGAAATCGCCGTAGCCAAAAAAGCCGTCTACCCAATTTTGGTGGTCTCCCAGACAATCCCGGTCATAGCTTTAGCCCCGTTGTTTGCCCTGTGGTTCGGATTCGGGGAGTTACCCAAGATTTTTGTTGTAGTCCTGGTCTGCTTCTTCCCGATAGTCATCAATTTAGTGGACGGGCTGGACTCAGTGGACCAGGATATGCTGAACCTTTTCAAATCGATGGGCGCCAACCGGATCCAGATTTTGAAATACTTGAAATTTCCCGCCGCAACCGCTTATTTTTTCTCCGGTTTGCGAATAGCCGCAACATACAGCATTATGGGGGCGGTTATCGGGGAATGGCTAGGGGGGGAAGAGGGCCTTGGGGTTTATATGATCCGGGTGAAGCAATCCTACGATCTAGATAAGGTTTTTGCGGTAATTATCATAATCGTCATTTTAAGTATCGCCTTGTTTAAAGCGATCGGTTTGACAGAGAGATTGCTGACACCATGGCGAGCGGAGCGGAAGATGAATGGAGGATGGGAAGAATGAAAAGATTTTTAAGTTGGGCGGTTCCCGGTTGTTTGCTGCTGCTTACAATTGGAACCGTTTGGGCTGCCGGCCGGGCGGCCACTAATAATCAGGTATTAACCAAAGTTACGGTCTTGTTGGATTGGGTCCCCAACACTAATCACACGGGTTTATATGTCGCCAAAGATTTGGGCTTTTATAAAAAAGAAGGGCTGGAGGTGAAGATTATTCAGCCGTCCGAAGGGGACACCAATGCTTTAGTTGCCGCCGGCAAAGGCGAATTCGGGATCGGTTTTCAAGAGCAAATAACTTACGCCCGGACCGCCGAACACCCATTGCCCGTTAAGGCCATAGCTGCGATTATCCAGCACAATACCTCGGGATTTGCTTCGCCGGCTGCTAAAAATATTAAAAGCCCCAAGGATTTTGTAGGCAAAATTTACGGCGGCGGAGGTTCGCCGATGGAAGAGGCTATGCTGAAATCGTTGATGCAAAAGTACGGAGTTGACTTTAAGAAGCTGCGGATGGTCAATACCGGCGCCGCCGATTTTTTGGCCAGCGTCCAAAAAGAGGTTGATTTCTGCTGGATTTACTATGGATGGGAAGGAATCGCCGCCAAGTTAAAACATTTTCCGATTAACTATATACAATTGCGCGATATCGACCCCCGGCTCGATTATTATACCCCGGTCATCGTCGCCAGCGATAATTTACTCCGGGATAAGCCCGATTTAGTCAAAAAGTTTTTACGGGCGACTGCCGAAGGCTACCGGTATTCCATCAAGAATCCGGCCGGAGCGGCCGGCATTTTAGTTAAAAACGCGCCGGAGATCGATAGAAAACTGGCTCTTGCCAGTCAGAAATACCTGGCCAAGGAGTATATTGCCGATGCTAAACGCTGGGGCGAAATGAAGGAGTCAGTCTGGAATAATTACAGCGAGTGGATGTATGAAAACGGTTTATTAAAAAAGAAACTCCGCACTAAAGAGGCGTTTACCAATGAATTCCTGCCGGCCTGGTAACGCCAAATTGGTTGTCCAGAATCTGCGAAAAGATTTTGCCGACATTCCGGTAATCGCCGATGTGTCGCTAACACTAAATGAGGGTGAGTTTGTTTCCTTAATAGGCTTGAGCGGCAGTGGCAAGAGCACTATTTTCAATATTATTTCCGGTCTTTTACTCCCCGACCGGGGGGAGGTCTTGATTAACGGCGAAAACTACACCGGGATCACCGGCAGAGTAAGCTATATGTACCAAAAGGATCTGCTGCTCCCTTGGAAAAATATTATCGATAACGTGTGTCTTCCCCTGGTTATCAAAGGGGAAAAACTGAAGCGCGCCCGGGAGATTGCCAGAGGGTATTTTAAACTATTCGGCTTGGAAGGATTTGAATACAAGTATCCTTTTCAACTTTCAGGCGGGATGCGGCAACGGGCGGCTTTAATGCGAACCTTTTTCTTTTCCAAGGATATAATGCTGCTGGATGAACCGTTCGGCGGTTTGGACGCCATTACCAGAGCCAGGATGCAGACTTGGCTGTTGGAGGTCTTGGCCAATCTAAATTCAGCGGTTTTATTGATTACCCATGACATTGAAGAGGCTATTTACCTGTCGGACCGGATTTATATTATCTCGGATCGACCGGCACGAATCCGGGAAGAGATCAGGGTGGCTTATCCAAAACCCCGGGATATCGGCCTTGTCACTTCGGAAAGTTTCAACGAATTAAAAAAACAGCTTCTCCAGTACTTACAATTTTAAATTCCCGGTGATAAAAAAATTTTCCGCTGTTAAATGGCGGAAAATTTTTAATTTCAACAACGGAAGGAGATATTCGATATTCGTTGAAAAATTATATACTTGAGATTTTTAATAGAGAAAACAGGAAATATTTTCTTTTTGAATTAAAATTTGCTGGTAAAAGTAGAATTTTCCTGATAAACCCAATTAGTAAATTTTTAGCCGGCTGGGAGGAACTAAATATTGGGCAGTACGGCGCTGGAACTATCCTTGAAGCGGGAGCGGGATATATTGGAGGAGATTATGGAAAATGCCGGAACCCATCTGGCTTTTCTCGATGCCGATTTCAATTTTATCAAAGTCAACACCGCTTACGCCAGAGGCTGCGGCTATAGTAAAACGGAGTTAATCGGGCGGAATTATTTTGAATTATTTCCGGATCCCGAAAATGAAACTGTTTTTAAACAAGTTCGGGCCAGCGGGGAACGGATAGAGTTTTCAGCCAGGCCTTTTACCTACATCAATCATCCTTGGCGGGGAATAAACTACTGGGATTGGACCTTGACTCCGGTCAAAAACGACCAGGGCGAAGTCGAAGGCCTCGTTTTAGCGCTTTCGGAAGTTACCACTCAAATCCGTTCCCATCAGAGTTTGGAAGAGTCCTTGGATCAAATAAGGATCATGAATGAACAGCGGAATTTGGCCATAACGGGCGCAGAGCACCTGGACGCTGAACTTATCGCTACTTTTAGGGCGATGGCGGAGGCGGTGGTTATTTTCGATACTGAAGGAGTCATACAACAAACTAACTCGGTGGCTTCAACCATTTTTGGCTTTGATCCCGCCGGATTAACTTTAACTGATATGGACAGCAAGCTGTCAATCCGCTTTTTAAACGGCGAATTTGTAAAGACTGAAGAGGCTCCCGCCAGCCGGGCGCTCCGCGGTGAAAGAGTCTACAATGAATATTTAATTATTAAAAACGCCGCCGGAGAAACATACACCGTACTAGTGGCCGCCGCTCCGTTAATAATTGACGGGAAGATTGCCGGAGCGGTTTCCACTTGGCATGATGTTACCGAGAGGGAACGGCTCCATGCCCAACTCGAATACGAGCAGGCCCGTTTGCAGGCTATTCTTGAACAAATGCCTTCAGGGGTCATTATTGTTCAGGCTCCATCCGGGAAATTAATCATGGCTAATAAACAGGTTTCCCGGATTTTACAATGCGATATTCTACCGGACGATTCTTTTGAGATTTTCCGGAAATGCATCGCCTTTCATCCTGGAGGCGGTCTTTATTCCTTGGAAGAATGGCCTTTAATACGGTCGATCAGGAACGGCGAAGTGATTGTTGATGAAGAAATGGAAATAATCCGTAGCGACGGCCTACCCGGGATTGTCTTAATAAATTCCACCCCAATTTGGGACCGTGAAAAGCAGATTGTCGCGGTAGTATCGATCCTTTCCGACATCACTGATAGACGGCAACTTGAAATGGCCTGTCAGCTTCAGCAGATTATTGAGTTTCTGCCCGATGCCATCTTTGTTTTGGATCAGGAACGGAAAATCATCGCTTGGAATAGAACGATCGAACTACTGACCGGAATTAATAAAAATGATATCATTGGAAAGGGCGACTATGCTTATGCCGCGCCTTTTTGCGGCAAGCCGGCTCCGATGTTGATCGATTTGTTCTGGGAGAATGTAGCGGGCATTGAAAACGATTGCCGGATTTTTGAAAATGAGGGAGAAACATTATATTCCGAGGTTTATATCCCAACGTTTAATCAGGGAAAAGGAGCTTATCTCGGGATAAAAGCTACTCCGCTTAGGGACAGCCAGTGGCGGATCACGGGCGCTATTGCTTCAATTCATGATAAAACTAAGGAACACGAGATGGAGGAGGAATCCTATAAAGCCCAAAAAATTGAGTCGATCGGGATATTGGCCGGTGGCATCGCTCATGACTTTAATAATTTTCTAGCGGGGATTTTAGCCAATGTTCAGCTGGTAAAGATGAAACTTGCCAAGAGTTTGGACGTCACCAAATCCCTACAAAGCATTGAGGATACCATTTCCAAAGCAGCCGACTTAACCAGACAACTATTGACCTTTTCCAAGGGCGGGGCTCCGATCAAAAAGACGACCTTGTTAAAGGATTTGCTCCATGATACCACGGAATTCGCCTTAAGGGGTTCAAAGTGCAAGTGTATTTTTTCCATACCGGATGATTTATGCCCGGTCGAAGTGGATGTCGGGCAAATAAGCCAAGTAATCAGCAACCTGGTGATCAATGCCGATCAAGCCATGCCTAACGGAGGCTTTTTGCGGTTAACGGCGGAGAACATAGAGCTTCATGAGACATATATACCCCAGCTTAGTCCGGGTAAATACGTGCTGATCACCATTAAGGATCAAGGCATCGGTATATCGAAAGAGAATCTGAAGAAGATCTTTGACCCGTATTTTACGACTAAGCCCAAAGGGAACGGTCTCGGGCTGGCGACCTCCTATGCGATTGTCAACAATCATAACGGCTACATTAATGTTGAATCGGAAGTTGGCGTGGGGACTACTTTTTACATCTACCTGCCTGCTGTAACAGGAGAGATAATCCTTGAGACCCCGGCCGATAAAATCTG
>JBLNCU010000210.1:0-16572 GCA_050260935.1 Bacillota bacterium | reverse complement strand
AGCAATAAATAAACTTCAAGCTTTTAATATGCGAGGAATGTCCCGTACAGGAGGTTAAGGAAATGAATAATATTGCCCCAGTTCCGGTCGTCGCTTTTGTCGCCTCCCGGTCCGGGAGCGGCAAAACCACGTTGTTGGAGAAGGTAATTATCGAGCTAACCCGTAGGAACTACCGGGTGGCTACTATGAAGCATGTAAAAGATGTTCATTTTGATATCCCCGGAAAAGACTCCTGGCGGCACCGGCAAGCGGGGGCATTGGCCGTCGGATTGGTGGGCGGGGAGGAAACTTTGATAACGGGCCCGGGTTGCGCCGAGGATCCGCTAAAAATGATACCTTATTTACCGCCGGTGGACCTGGTGCTAATGGAAGGCTTTAAACAGGCCGGAGTCCCGAAGGTTCAGGTGATCCGGGCCGGGGTCGGTGAGCAGAACATTTTGCCGTTTGGAGATATTCTGGCCGTAGCAACGGATATTCCCGGGTTTGCGGCCGAAATTCCTTGTTTTCCATTGGATGATGCGGTTCCCATTGTGGACTGGTTGGTTAAGACTTTTTTATCCCCTATCAAACCATTAGAACAAACAGCCCTTAGCCATTTTGACAGCTCCGGCCGCGCGCGGATGGTCGATGTTTCCGGGAAACCGGCAACTAACCGTGAAGCGATGGCCAGGGGAGAGGTTTATATGGCGCCGGAAACTCTTAACTTAATCCGGGAAGGACGGATGGCCAAGGGGGATGTTTTGGCTGTGGCCCAGGTGGCGGCGATTATGGCGGTGAAGGAGACTCCGCGCTTGATCCCCATGTGTCATCCGTTGAATATAGCCGGAGTTTCGGCGGAATTCAATTTAAATCAGGCTGAAAGGAAAGTCGAAATCGAAGTCCGGGTTAAGCTCGCCGGTCAAACCGGAGTGGAGATGGAGGCGCTTACCGGGGTATGTGTAGCCGCCTTGACTATCTATGATATGTGCAAGGCCGTTGACAAAAGCATGGTCATCGGCCGGGTCCGGTTGGTTGAAAAATCCGGAGGCCGTTTGGGCCATTTCAGGCGGGAGGAATAAACATGGGGACGATTGTCGCTGTATGCACCAGTCAAAATAAGGGTGAACCCAAAAAAGATACCGGCCGGGGGCTTTTATTAAAAGACATCGGGCTCGAGGGCGACGCCCATGCCGGTTTCGCCCACCGCCAGGTAAGTTTGCTGGCCTTGACGAGCATTCAAAAAATGGTTGAGCGGGGACTGAAAGTGGGACCCGGGGACTTCGCCGAAAATCTGACGGTTGAGGGGTTGGAACTCACCGGGTTGCCAATCGGCTCCAGGCTCCGCGTAGGAAAAGACGCTATTCTGGGAGTGACCCAGATCGGGAAAAAATGTGATCACCCCTGCACAATCTTTCGGCGGACGGGCGCTTGCGTGATGCCCAAAGAAGGTATTTTCACTGAGGTTTTATGGGGCGGGGAGGTTGCCAAGGGTGATGAAATCCGGGTTATGAATCCCTACAGTTTTGGGGTGATAATAGCCAGCGATAAAGCGTCCCGCGGGGAACGGGTCGATCAGTGCGGGCCCTTGATAAGGGAAATTTTGCGCCCCTGGGGGGAAGTCGGGGAGTGCCAAATCGTCCCGGATGAAGCTCCGGAATTGGTCCGCGCGATGACTTCATTTACTGATGAAAAAAAAGTGGATTTACTGGTGACTTCCGGCGGAACCGGTTTTGGACCACGGGATGTAACACCTGAAGCTACCTTGCAAATCATTGAACGGCAAATTCCCGGAATTCCGGAAGCCATAAGAGCGTCCGGAATGGCGAAAACACCCAGAGCCATGCTTTCCCGCGGGATAGCGGGTATCAGAAAACGCAGCTTAATTATTAATTTGCCGGGCAGCCCCCGGGGAGTAAGAGAGAGTCTGGAAGTTATACTGCCTGTTCTTGAACATGCTTTAGAAGTGGTTACCGGAAAAAACGGCGATTGTGCCAACTCTTGTTAAAGATAGCCAATAAGAAAAGAGGTATATCAGGATGCCCTTGTCGGCCCTTCAAAAAGAACGGTATTACCGGCAAATAATTATGAAGGAAATCGGAGAAGCAGGCCAGGAACGTTTATTAAATTCCCGGGTGCTGGTTATCGGAGCGGGCGGCCTGGGGTCTTCGGTCTTATATTACCTGGCCGCGGCGGGGATTGGCAAAATCGGCATTGTTGACCGGGACCGGGTCGAAATCTCCAATCTTCAGCGGCAAATATTATACGGCAATTCCGATATCGGCAAGTTCAAAGCTGATTTGGCCTGTGAACGGCTGCTCTTTTTCAACCCGGGCCTCGATGTGGCCACCTACAGTCTGGAATTTAACGAACAAAACGGCCCCCGGATAGTCGCGGATTATGATATGGCGATAGCGGCGGTTGATAACATCGACACCCGCTATCTGATAAATGAAATCTGTTTTCAGCAACAAAAGCCCTGGGTTGAAGGGGCGGTCAATGGTTTTATGGGGTATGTCACCACCTTTTTACCGCCAACCGGGCCTTGTTACCAATGCCTTTTTCCTAAGCAAAGCGAAGAAGGGGCGAAGAACAAAGCCCCCATAGGTGTAATCGGAACTATGCCTGGAATCATCGGCATGTTCCAAGCTAATGAAGTAATAAAAGGAATTCTGAAGGTTGGCCATCAGCTAAATGGTAAATTGCTCGTGATTAACGGTTTAACCGATGAAACAACCACCGTAAAGATCCCCGCCAATCCCGGCTGTCCCGCCTGTGGAAGCCGGGTCTGATCTCAGGCCACTTCGTGCTCCAGGTCGCTAATCATTTGATCCAGCATAGCCGTAATTTTATCGGCATTCTTTCCTAGAAAATAAGCCACTTTAACCGGGGACTTGGTAGCAAGCAGCTTTTCCATTGAACCCCGGAAATGTTGGTAATAATTTTTGAAGAAGAGCTCAAAAACGGTAAAAACATCGTCTTTTTCAGCGGTTCCGTTTTTAATACCGCGCGCTTCTTGAAAAATTTGGAACAACTGCTGGTAGACTTGATCCTGGAGCTTGTTTATGTCGATGGCTATGTTTTCGGCCACTTTTTTAAGGGCTTTCATCTCCAGAACATCTTGGAACAACTCTCGCTCAAAAAATTCCTCGGAGTCGATGACCGTTTCCTCCAAAGCCGGATTGACGCAATCAACCTCTTTTAAAAGATCACTCACAGATTATTCCTCCTTTTATTTGAACAATTTCTTTTTAAAATGAAATAGCTTCGTATGTTAATTCTATTGATTGTAGTATTCGCCATTTTCCTGCCGGATTATACCTTCAAAGTATAAATTTAGCATTTAAATGATGAAGTCAACAAAGAGGAGCCGGTGGAACTCCAATATTACCGTATACATTTAAAAAGCTTTCTGGCACAAATAATTTCCGGGAGATCGCTAACTGCCAGTTGCGGATCAGGTTATTTTTTATTAAAATGAAATCAGTTTGATTTTAAGATTTGCCTCTGATGAAGAATAGCAGGTTTTAAATACTGATTGGCCTGGAGTAATGGCCTTTAACCGGCCGACTCTACGCCTATATGGGAGTGAAGAAGTTTTGAAGTCAGCAAATCAGATCCGGAACGAGTTTTTGGAGTTCTTTAAGGAGAAAGGGCATACCATTGTCCCCAGCGCTTCCTTGATACCCCACAATGATCCGACGTTGATTTTTACCAACGCCGGAATGAATCAGTTTAAAGATGTATTTTTGGAGACCGGGACCCGCAGTTACAAACGGGCGGCTGACTCCCAAAAATGCATCCGGGTAAGCGGCAAACATAACGACCTTGAGGAAGTAGGCCGGGACACTTACCACCATACCTTCTTTGAAATGCTGGGGAATTGGTCGTTCGGCGACTACTATAAAAAAGAAGCCATCACTTGGGCCTGGGAGCTTTTGACGGAGCGTTGGGGGTTGCCAAAGGACAAGCTTTACGCCACCGTTTATAAAACCGATGAAGAAGCGGAGCAGTTCTGGAAGAGCTGCACCGACATCAATCCGGAACATATCATGCGTTTTGCCGAAAAGGACAATTTCTGGGAGATGGGGGAGACCGGACCCTGCGGTCCCTGCTCGGAGATTCACATTGATCTGGGGCCGGAGCGCTGCGATAAAGGGCATATCCCCGGTCATGTCTGTGGGGTCAATGCCGGATGCGCCCGTTATATTGAACTCTGGAACCTAGTTTTCATCCAATTCAACCGGAAACCCGACGGCAGCCTGGAGGAGCTTCCCAATAAACATGTGGACACCGGGATGGGCTTCGAACGGATCTGCTCAGTGCTTCAAAATCAGAGATCCAATTATGACATTGATCTGTTCCGGGCCATAATTCATGAGATTGAAGAAGTAACCAACCAAAATTACGCCAAACCCGAAAATCGAGTGGCGATACGGGTGATCGCTGACCATGCCCGGGCTTTGACCTTCGCCATTGCCGACGGCGCGTTGCCCTCCAATGAGGGGCGCGGCTATGTATTGCGCCGTATCTTACGGCGGGCCGCCCGTTTTGGCCGGACCCTGGGGATGACCGAGCCTTTTTTATACCGGATTGTCCCGGCGCTTGTAAGAGCGATGGGGGATGCCTACCCGGAGCTCAAAGAGGAGCAGGGCCATTGCCAGTTGGTGATAAAAGCGGAGGAAGAAGGCTTTAACCGCACTCTCGACAAGGGAATCGAATTGTTTGAGGAGATCGCCGCCAATCTCCAGAAGAGCCGACAACAGTTAATTCCTGGGGAGGATGCTTTTAAACTTTACGACACTTATGGCTTTCCGCTTGATTTAACTCAGTTAATGGCCGAAGAACATGGTCTCCAGGTTGATTTGGACGGTTTTAACCGGGAGATGGAGAACCAGCGGCAGAAAGCACGGCAAAGCGGAAAATTCACCATGGAAGACCAGGTTAAATGGGAGACTATCAAAGAAGGCGCCCATTCGGCCTTCAAAGGGTACGAAACCTTGGAAACCGAAGCCAGTCTTTGTTTGTTAGGCGAAGACCAGGAATATTGGCATCTGGTCTTCGATAAAACTCCCTTCTACGGGGAGGCCGGAGGTCAAATAGGGGATACCGGCGAGATAACCGCCGATGGTTCGCTGTTCGAAGTGGCCGACACCCTGAAACTCAATGACCGGATAGTTCACCTTGTGAAAAAAGACGCTGTTTTCCCAAAAAACGCCAAAAGTATCATCCTGCGGGTCGATCCCAAAAGAAGACGGGACACCGCCTGCAACCATAGCGCCACTCATTTGCTTCAGGCGGCGCTCCGGAAGGTTTTAGGGGAGCATCTTCACCAGTCGGGCTCTATGGTAACCCCGGACCGGCTGCGGTTTGATTTCACCCATTTTGAAAAGATCAGCGACGCTGATCTGCAAAAAGTTGAGCAATTGGTGAATGAAGCCATTGCCCAGGCTGTCCCGGTAAGCACCGAGGTAAAAAACTACCGGGAAGCCGTGGCCGGTGGAGCCACCGCCCTTTTTGATGAAAAATACGGGGACCAAGTGCGGGTAGTAACCATGGGCGGGATCAGCAAAGAGCTTTGCGGTGGAACTCACGTGGCCAATACCGCTCAAATCAGACTGTTCCGTATTGTATCCGAGAGCAGCGTTGCTACAGGAATCAGAAGAATCGAGGCTGTTACCGGCGATGCGGCTTTAAATTTATATAACCGGGAACGGGCTGCCTTGGAGGAGATTTCCTCAGCTTTAAAAACCGATACCCGGCAAGTGTTGGCTAAGTTAAACGCCCTCATTGAGGAGCATAACCTGCTCCAGCGGGAGATGGCCAAGGCCAGCCAGGACCAAGCGGCCGGCCGGGTAAAGGAATTACTGGACCGCATTAAACCAGTGGGAACAGTCAAATATATAGCGGCCCGGGTTGACGGTTTTACCATGGAGCAGATGCGCCAGGCTGTCGATAAACTCCGGGAAGCCATGGTCAGCGGAGTAGCCGTCCTTGGAGCGGTCAGTGAGGGGAAAGTGGCTTTCGTTGTGGGTGTTACCAATGATTTAACCGCTAAAATCCAGGCTGGAACCTTAATTAAAAAGGTGGCTGCCGAGGCAGGCGGCAGCGGCGGCGGACGTCCCGATCTAGCCCAGGCCGGCGGGAAGGAACCGGCCAAGATTGACCAGGCTTTGCTGGCCGGGGAAAAGGTGATCCGGGAATTGCTGGGTTGATAGGCTCCAGCCGATCGCCCGCGGTCCACGCTTATTATATTGGAGTTGATAACAAATGTATTTATTTGACTATCATGTCCACACCGCCCGGTGTGGACATGCTCTTGGAGAAGACTATCAGTACGTTGAGACGGCAATCCGGAAGGGCTTGCGGGAGATCGGTTTCTCCGACCATATTCCCCGTTTCTACCGGCCCGATGATCCCGCCCAAAAGGTCACAGAGCGGGGCATGCCCCGGGCGGAATTGGAAGGCTACGTCAAGTCGGTTCTAAAACTGAGGGATAGATACCCTGAAATTGCGATTAAACTTGGTTTGGAGATCGATTACGTACCGGGCCGGGAAGAACAGATCGAGGCGGTCTTGGGAGACTATCCTTGGGATTATTTACTCGGCTCGGTCCATTTCATTCCGGAATGGAATTACGGTTATATCGGTTACGAAAAAGAACATTCGCCGGCGGAAATATATTCCGCTTATTTCAGCCTGGTGGCCCGGGCGGCCGAAAGCCGCCTTTTTGATATATTGGGACATATCGATCTTCCAAGGCGGTTTTTCCCGCGTCTTTCCGAAGAGGAGATGCGGAGTCTAGATCGGGAACTGGCTGCCCGGCTTGGAAAAACCGGCGTCCGCGTTGAATTGAATACTTATGGAGTCCGCAGTTCCCGCCAAGGTGATGTAGGGATTTTTCCCGAACAATATTTATTACGGCTTTTGCATCAAGAGGGTATCGGGGTTACCCTGGGATCGGACGCCCATAAACCGGAAGAGGTGGGGGCGGATTTTGAAAGGGCGACTCAATTATTGAAAACTGTGGGTTATGACCGGATAACTGCTTTTGAAAAGCGTAAGCCGAAGCTGATAAGCTGGGCCGAATAATCTTTTGCAATCAGGTATATCTCAATCCGTTTTCTCCTATAATGTCTTAGAGGTATTTCCGGGAGGGAACGGAATTGTTGGTAAGAAAGTTTTTGGTTAGAATGGCTTTATCTGCCGGGTTTTTGGCCCTTTTTTCCTTAAAATTCATTGATGTAAGCATCGGGGAACATTTTAACGAATATCCGCTGGAAGCGGCCTGGAAAACCATCGGCCTGCCGTTGAAGGAAGTGACCACCGAATCCTGGATGCAGTTGAACAACAGGTGGATGAGCGTTTACCAGCTAAGAGAATTGGCGGCGCAAATTGAGGCCAAAATGAGGCTGCGGTTAAACGGAAAACCCACCTATGGCGAACAGGACGGCATAACCTTCGCCTCTTTGGAAGGCGCTTTGGCTGACGGCACTCTGGTGACGGTGACCGTTCAATCATCACAAACCAAAGAAGACATTGGGACCCAGATGGGGATTAACACCGTTCACCAGGGTCCGGTTAGGGATTTTCCGCATTATGTCGGCGGACTAAAAGAGAAAATTATGGCTTTCACTAAAACGCCTCACTTTAAAGTCTTGCTAAATGGTGAGTATCAAGGCAAACTTCGGGCAGAAGTCATCCGGGAGTTTTCCTGCCGGGCATTTCGGAAAATAAAAGCCGAGCTGATTGAGACGGCTTATGATGCCGGTAACAGTTATCAAAAAGGCTATACCGGTTTGATCCGGGAAGCGGTCAAATATGATACCCGGCAAGTAAATGTGGAGATCGGGACCAGGTATGATTCCAGCCGGAACACCACGGAAATAGTTATGGCCTCACCCAGTCTTGGCGACTGATGATAGGGCGATCCCGTTATTCATAGTTAAATCAAGGGAATTTCAGTTGTTGGGCTAACCGTTTGCAGGTTGCGCCTTATTAGGGCTGCCCCGGAAGTAAAATCCGGCGGCAGCCCTTTTTAGATCTTAAAAATCGTTTAAAGAAGGATGTTTTATAATATTTTAACACTTCAAAATTAATTTCCAAGTTTTTGGAAATATATTTAGGGATGAAAATAACAGTTCGCCAAGTTTTATCACAATTCTCAGAAAACATTTTGAATAGTCGGCATAATTTAATTAAATTTTGTCAATTAATTGAAAACTGGCCAATTTATCTAAAGGAATTAAAAAAATAACCGATAACTATAATAAGTTATGTATTTGGGTTTACGCCATAAAAATATAATTTGAAGAATTTTAATGACTGGTGACTCTAAATTGACCAAAGTTATAAGGAGGAACGCTCATTATGTTAAACAAGATCTGGAACAATATGTCCCTTTGGAAGAAGTTCGCCGGTTCCTTATTGTTTTACACAGTTTTATTGTTGGCGGTATCCCTATATATCAACTATTCCGGGAATGCGGCCAGCGCCGACAATGACTTGAAGAAAAAGGCGACTGTCATGATTGACCTGGCAGCCCTGGCTTCCATCGATCCCCTTTGGAACTTTAATACCGCCGCTTTGGTCGCCAACGGGGAGGCGTTATTAAAAGACAGCGAGATCTGCCTGGCGGAAATCAAAGATTCCGAAGGAAAAACAGTCTACCAAAAATCCAAAGACAAAAAATTTACTTCAGCAAAGAGTATGATCGTGGTTGAAAAGGATGTAACTAAGGGGAGCGAAAAAATCGGCAGCATTAAACTGGGGATTACTAAATACTTTCGGGAGAAATCCCTTCTTGATTTATTGCTGCAAAATATAATCCTGACTACTTTGTTGGCAATAGTAATCGGAGTGCTAATCACCTATTTTATTACCGGGAGTGTTACCAAACCAATCAATAGAATTGTGGCCTACCTAAAAGCGGGAGCAGACCAAACCGCAGCCGCCGCCGGGCAGTTAGCAGCCGCGAGCCAGCAACTATCGCAGGGAAGCGCTGAACAAGCCAGTTCGATTCAGGAAACTTCATCCACACTTCAAGAAACAGCCAGCATGTTACAGCAAAATAACGCCAATATTAAACAAGCCGCTCAACTATCGGATCATACCAAGGAAGCCGCTGATAAAGGCAACCACGAAATGCAGGAAATGATGGATGCCATCAATGAGATGAAGAAGTCCAGCGACCGGATAGGGAAAATCATTAAAGTAATCGATGATATCGCTTTTCAGACCAATATTTTGGCCTTGAACGCCGCGGTGGAAGCGGCCCGGGCCGGGGAAGCCGGGATGGGTTTCGCGGTGGTGGCCGAGGAAGTCCGGAATCTGGCTCAGCGTAGCGCTCAGGCCGCCAAAGACACCACGGCGATGATCGAGACCAATATCGACCTTTCGGCCAACGGAGTTGCGGTTACCGAAAGAGTCAAGGAAGCCTTGAACGAAATTACGGTTCAGGCCAAAAAAGTCAGTGAGTTAATGGGTGAGATTGCGGCGGCTAGTCAGGAACAGTCTCAGGGAATCGAACAAGTCAATAAAGCCATAGTGCAAATGGAGACAATAACCCAGCAAAATGCTTCCAACGCCGAAGAAAGCGCCGCCACCTCCGGCGGATTAAGCACTCAAGCCGAGAATTTGCGGGAGATTATCCAGCAACTTTCGATGCTGGTGAATGGGAAAACCGGTTTGGTTGGAAAACAAGAGTTTAAGCAATTGCCCCAGAACAACGCAGCTCAGAAAGCTGACAGGCTGCTGCCTGATAAGGACCGGCAAAAGACCAAAGTTATAACGCCGGAAGATGTAATTCCACTTGGTAAGGATAACAAGTTTTAAGGTTTGACCAGGTATCATTTTGATTATAGGCGGTGCCGGAAAAGGTGAATATTTTGGGGAAATACCCAATTATTAATAATTTTTTAAAGGAGGGCAGCTAAATGTTTAAAAAAGTTTCCTTGGTTTTGTTGACAGTCCTGGTTGGTTTATCGGTGACACTTCCGGTTTACGCGGGAAAACAGAAGGGGGTAAGCCTGGCGACTCTGGATTGGCCGCCGTATATAGGTGAAAAACTCGCTAACAACGGTTATGTCGCCGAAATCGTTAGGAAAGCTTATGAAAAAGTGGGTTACCGTATTAATATTAATTTCATGCCGTGGAACAGGGCCCTATTAGACTCTCAAAACGGAAAATACGATGGCCTTTTCCCGGAATACTTCAGTGAAGAAAGAAAGATCGACTTTGTCTATTCCGATCCCTATCCCGGGGGACCGCTCGGCTTTTACAAAAGAAAAGATCAAAAAATATCTTACAAGACCCTGGCTGATTTAAAACCTTATACAATTGGCATAGTGACGGAATATGTGAATACAGCGGAATTTGATGCCGCTTCTTACCTGCGCAAAGAAGGGACATTCAGTGATTCCAGCAATCTGCAAAAACTGTATAACCGGCGGGTTCAGCTGATTGTCATCGATAAACTGGTGGCCGACTATATCATCAAGACCGAATTCCCCCAATATGCCGCAGAATTGGAGTTCATGGAACCGCCGCTTGAAACCAAGCCTCTTTATATCGCTTTTTCCAAAAAAGCCAAAGATTATAGGCAAAAGCTGAATGATTTCAATGCCGGCTTGAAACAGATTACCAAAGATGGTACTTTAAAAGCCATTTTAGAAAGAAATGGTTTTTAAACTCAAACTAACAGCCGCTAAATTGACAATTACTATTTAATTTTTTTAAGAAGGATGTGATAAAATTGCAAATGAAAAAACAAACTCTATTTCCTGTTACGGCTATTCTATTTCTTGTTACATTTTTTCTAATAGCGGCATTTACGGTTTACGGCGCCCCTAATGCCGCCAAAGTAGTATTGGTTACCGGAGAGTGGGAACCGTATACCACCGAAAAGGCCGAAGGGAAGGGCTATTTTACCGAAATAGTAACTGCCGTATTTAAAGAGATGGGTTTGGAACCGCAGTATGTTTTTTATCCTTGGGAGCGTTGCGAAAAGTCGGTGCAGAAAGGAGAAGCCTGGGCGGCATTTCCGTATGCTTATACACCCGAGAGAGCCAAGCTTTACGAATATACCGATACAGTAGCTTACGCCTATACCAAGTTTTTTTATTACAAGAAAAACTTTGATGGTGATAAAATAAAATTTAATAAGCTTGAAGATTTGAAGCAATATAGAATTGGGGGAGTAACCGGCTTTTTCTACAAAGAGGCTTTTGAAAAAGCGGGACTGAACGTAGATTGGTCGACCAAGGAAGAGGATACCATCCATAAGCTGGTTAAAGATAGGGTGGATCTGATGCCTTATGGAGAATTAGTCGGCTGGGAGATTATTAAAAAGAATTATCCGAACGAAATAAAAAACTTCGGGGTATTGAGCAAACCCATTAATGAAGGAAACGGCGATCTGAAACTAATCGTCTCTAAAACATACCCAAATTTTCGACAGCTCTTGGAGAAATTTAACAATGCGCTGAAGGCTATCCGGGGAAACGGGGTCTACCAACAAATCCTGAAAAAATACAACATTCAGGAATAAACCCGGTTATGTTGAGGACTTACCCGGGGTGTTAATTTAGGGCGCAAAAAGAGCATACCTTGTCAAGTCTGGCTGGTATGCTCTTTTAATATTTTATTCAGTATTCAATCGAAACCAATTTCCATCCGGAAATACCGGTGAACAGGGGAATACCCAAGGGTTCGTATTCGAGGACCAGTGGATTTTTAAGGTTATTCCAAACAATCAAACCTTTGTTTAATTTCAGTGCGTGCAGGGCTTGGGCTTTTCCATTGATTAGTACTGGGAAAAGGATTTGCTCTTTAACCGTCAGGCTGGCGGGGGCCCAGTTGATGGCGCCGGTCCCCCCTTCCCGGAATTTTTCCGACTTTCGGCCCTCTTGTAAGTCCTTGAGAACCTGAACCGAGAGCCAGGGGGCGGTATCATTGGTAGCCTTGCCTTCCTCCTTTTTAAACCAGGGATTGAAATTCCGGCTATATTGGATATCGGTCAAAATCCGGGTTCCGGTTATTTCGGAACCCTTTTTATCTTTTTTCACCCAGGTAAATGTCAAGGACTCGGGAAAAGAATTTTTAACCACTTTTACCACCCAGGAGGAATCCTTTTGATCCATGTGTTCCACAACATGGATAAAGTTAAGCGTCATTCCGGCGACAACCGGGAGAAAGTCCTCGGCGTTTTCCTCGGCCAGGATTATACCGCCGGTCCATAAGAGACAGGCAAATAACAGTAAGGCAAGAGTAATTCGGCGCATTGATTTCACCTCGGATTTATGGATTTTTAGTCGATGCATTCTTATGAATATTCAATTTCTTTAAACCGGATTCCTTTTTCAAAACAAAGATTAGTAAGGAGTTAACCGAAAAACTTCAAAAAAAAACTGCCTGCATCGGCAGTCTAATGTTTTTCATAATCAGTTTCTATTCGTGGTTTGAAACCCTTTTTGGCGCTGGTTTCCACCTTGGGTATTCTTAATTCCAGGACGCCGTCTTTGTACTTGGCGATTGCTTGCTCGGAAACCACCTCCGCCGGCAGGGGAATTGTCCGGTAAAAACTACCGTATTTTCTTTCCGAAAGATGGTAGCCTTTGGATTCCCGTTCCCCTTCGTGTTTGGTTTCGCCCTTTAAAATGACCGAATGTTCATCCACGGTGATATCCAAGTCTTCCCGCTTTACCCCCGGGATATCGGCGTGAAGCACCACTTCGTTATCGGTCTCGTGCAAGTCGATGGAAGGGCCGAATTGCCGGTTGGCCAAAGAAAAAAAGTCCTCAAAATACCTCGGCATAATCCCCATATACCTGTTGTCATCTAAAAAGTCGTCCCGGAATGGACTTAGCCAGTTTTTATGATTCAAGACCAATTCCCCCTTTTAAAGTTGTTACATTTGCCATTATTGTGGCCCGCCTATTATTTTTTATTCTTGTTAACGGAGGGGATGAACCCCCCTTTTGGAGGAAACGCCCTTATGTTAATTTATAGAAAAGCGGGTACAATTTACATTATTTTAATTGACAAAATCTTGGCCCCCCATTAATATAAAATAATGAATAAGTTTATAACTTATTCACAAGTTTTTAAGAGGCAGGCAGCAGCTTATGGAGACAATGGACCGCAAAGCCGAAATCTTGGCCGCTTTTATGAAGTTGGTCAGCCGTTTTGGTTTTGACAAGACGACAATGCAGGATGTGGCTAAAGAGGTGGGAATCAGCGTAGGGGTGATCTACAAGGACTACAAAAACAAGGAAGATTTAATTACCGATTATCTTTTACAGATGGCGGGGCAGTTTGTCCGCAGTTGCGAACCGATTGTGAAAAAGGATCTTCCGCCGGAGCAGTTGTTGCGTGATTTTATCATCGGGGTTTTCCGGACCCTCCACGATTTGGTAAGTCAGGACCGGGGTTTTCTTCAGTTTGTAAGCGGAGAAGATGCCTTTAAATACATGCGTCACAATTTTAAGAAAGAACCTTTATTTTTAATGGAAATCACCAAAATGATTGAAGGGATTTTGGTGCGGGGCGTAGCGGAGGGAGCGTTTCAAATTGAGGACCCTTCCAAAACGGCGTCCTTGTTTTTAAAGGCCTTCAGCGATTATGGCAAACAGATCTTCCTTGGCCAGGAACTTGATAAAACCATCGCCGAAGTTGAGGAGATGTTTTCTTTCCTGATACGGGCGGTGAAAAAGTAAGGCTTTTTAAATTGTGATCTCAGTCTTTTATTTAGAATAATTTAACAACAACGGCACATTTGGGAGACAGTTTTATGGTAAATTCTACCTAAGAGTCCCCGAATACAACGGAAGAACGAGTTGCCAAAATTCTCCAGAAAGCGGGCGGGTGTTTGTTATGAAAAAAACCATCCTTTTAATTGCCTCTATTTTAGTGGTTAGCTTAATAGTCTTTACCCTATTTCATAATAAAGCGGAGATGGCGAAGAAGGCTAAGATAGTGCCGATTACTTCCTATCCGGTCTCTGTCGTTACCGTCTCCAAGCAAAAACTGGATCAGGCTCTTTCTTTGGTTGGAGTCATTGTGGCCAACAACGATGTTGCGATTGTCTCCGAAGTTTCGGGTAAGGTAACCCAAGTATTCGTCAAAGAAGGCTCCTATGTATCGGCGGGAGCGCCGGTTATTAAAATCGATGACACCTTGTTGAAAGCTAGTTATATATCGGCGCAGACCAGTTTTGAAAGGCCAAAAATGATTGGGAGCGTAAACAGTCCCTGGAAAAGGATGGCCTGATTTCAGCTTCCGATTTGGAAGCTGCCAGTCAAACCTATAAATCGGCCGAGGCTCAATTTATTGCCGCCCGGCGCCAATATGAAAACACCACTATTACATCTCCCATCTCGGGCCTGGTGACATCCAGGCCGGTAAATATCGGCATGATGGTGAACCCCGGAACAATGGTGGCTAATGTGATTGATAATTCCTTGTTCAAGGTGAAACTGAACATCGGAGAAGAAAGCGCCTTCAAATTGCGGGAGGGTGACTCGGTGACGGTGGAAACCGATGTCTATCCCGGGGTTAAGTTTTATGGGAAAATAGACAGCATTAGCGCCAAAGGTGATGAGGCGCATACCTATCCGATGCAGATCGTCATCCATGACAGCAAACAATACCCCTTAAAATCGGGAATGTTCGGTAAGGTGACTTTTTACATCAAAAATCAAGACGCGCTAACCATTCCCAGGGAAGCCCTTATCGGTAGCATAAAAGATGCCCAGGTTTTTGTAGTCGAAGACGGGGTGGCCAAATTACGGGATATTCTGGTTGGTTCGGCTGTCGGCACGGTGGTGGCTGTAAAACAAGGACTTAATGCCGGAGATGTGGTGGTTGTTAACGGGCAGAACAATCTGCAGGACAATATGGCGGTTACCATCGAAAAAAACTAAAAAACTTTTTTGGATCAATACCTGTAAACTACGATAAAGTCGGGTGAATAAAATGACAGTTACCGAGCTTGCGATTAAGCGCCCTGTTTTGATTATCGTTATATTCGCGGCCCTTACTTTGTTAGGCTTGTTTGGTTATAGTCAGTTAAAATATGAGCTTTTGCCGAAGATGGATATTCCCACTGTCAGTGTTTCCACTGTTTACAGAGGGGCTTCCGCCAGCGAAGTTGAGGCTGCAGTCACCAAAAAAATTGAGGATGCGGTGTCATCGGTCGACAAAGTCGATACCATCACTTCAACCTCCCGGGAAGGCGTCTCGATTGTAACAATCAACTTTACCACCGAGGCCAACACCGACTTTGCCTTACAGGATGTACAGCGAAAAGTCAACCAGATCCTCCCCAGCCTGCCGGATTCCATTACCGCCCCCGCAGTGTCCAAAATGTCAATGGAAGATATGCCGATTTTAATGTTGGGGGTAACCAGCAGTTTTAACGACGCTGAATTTTATCGCTTGGCTAATGATCTGCTTAAACCGAGGCTTTCTAAAGTGTCCGGTGTCGGCCAAGTGACCGTCATGGGTGGCTTGCCGCGCCAAATCAAAGTGAATATCGATGCCCAAAGGCTCCGGGCCAACGGGTTATCTGTTTTACAAGTCTTGCAGACGATCCAGAACGCCAATGTCGATTACCCAACCGGAGCGATCAAGGATAATGACCTTCAATTTACGGTGAGGCTTTCCGGTAAGTTTAACTCCTTGGATGACTTAAGAAATCTGGTAATCGGGCATTCCAAGGCAGGCGGCGGCATCAGGTTGTCGGATGTGGCCGAAATCCAAGACGGACCAAAGGATTACGACACAATTATCCGGGTTAACGGTCAAAAAACAATCGGGATGATGATCCAAAAGCAGTCGGATGCCAATGCCGTGGAAGTGAGTAAAAAAGTCCGGACTGAACTGGTGAATATCGAAAAACAATACAGCCGGAATAATTTAAAGTTTATGGTGGCCTTTGATACCTCTACTTTTACCGTTGATTCGGCCAATGCCGTCAAAGAGGATTTGCTGCTGGCAATCTTGCTGGTTGCCGGAGTTATGCTTCTGTTTCTCCATAGTTTCCGGAATTCCATCATCGTGTTGATTGCCATCCCAACCTCCCTGGTTTCCACCTTCATCGGGATGTGGGCTTTCGGTTTTTCCTTAAACTTGATAACCTTGTTGGCATTGTCGTTGGTAATCGGCATTCTGGTCGACGACGCCATAGTTGTTTTGGAAAACATCTACCGGCACCTGGAGATGGGGAAGAATAAACGCGCCGCAGCCTTGGAAGGACGGAATGAGATCGGGTTCACCGCTCTCTCAATTACCTTGGTTGATGTGGTGGTTTATTTGCCGCTGGCGATGGTTACCGGGCTTATCGGCAGCATTATGCGGGAATTCTCGATTGTGGTGGTGCTTTCAACCCTGATGAGCCTGTTTGTATCCTTTACAGTTACCCCGTTGTTGGCCTCCAGATTCGGCAAGCTGGAACAGGTAACTAAAGAAACCTTAATGGGCAGGTTCGGGTTATGGTTTGAACGTTATTATAAAATATTCACCCAGGATTACTTGAAATTACTCAAACTTAGCCTGGAGAATCCTTGGAAAGTCTTAATTATTGCCGGATTGATGCTG
>JBLNCU010000209.1:0-2690 GCA_050260935.1 Bacillota bacterium | reverse complement strand
AATTCGCAGATCTCAGCCATTGCTTCCCGGGACTCGGGAATAAACGCAGGAAGTAGCGGGTAACAATGAACCATTCCCTTCCCTACCTTTAAAGTAACATCCACCCCTGCGGCTTTGGCTTTATCGGCAAACCGTATTGAATCGTCACGCAGGGTTTCATCATCGCCGACATAAATGAGTATTGGCGGGAGTCCGTGAAGATCCCCATACAATGGTGATATTAAAGGTAAACCAGGGTCATGATCACCAATATAATATTTACCGCACACGGTATTCATCCCCGGATAAGACAGACATACTTTAGCTTTGGTATGATGAGACTCCCCGGTAAACTTTAAATCAGTCAAAGGAGAGAGCGCTACGGCGGCTGCAGGGAGAGGGATACCTTGATCGCGGAGCGCCAGCAACATCGCTAGACAGAAATTCCCACCGGATGATTCCCCGGCGATTACAATCCGTGAAGGCGATACCCCTTGGGCTAACAACCAGCGGTAGGCGGCCAATGAATCCTCAAGCCCAGCCGGATAAGGGTGTTCCGGGCCAACCGGTACTCAAAGAGGAGGGCCGCTATTCCAGCGCCTTTAACGAACTTAGCGACATGCATCCGGTGGTCAAGGCATGATCCCGATACAAACGCGCCTCCATGGGTGTAAAAAATCACTTTCTTCTTTGAACCTTTGGAAGGCATAATCCATTCCCCGGGCAGACCCGCAACCGTAACCGGCTCGACTTCGATCCACTCGGGTACTTTGGCTATCGCTTTGGCGAATTTTTCACATTTCTCCCGGAAAAGGGGGATTGATGTATTATAGTCCCAGGTCTCTCTTTTGAGGCGGAACTGCAATAAATGGCTGTGTCTCAGTGCAAAATTAAATACCCTACTTTGTAAGCTCGGAATGTTAAACACCTTCCAATCTTTAATTTATTATTACTCCGGTTCTCTTCTCAACTATTCTTGCTAAGTCAATATCTTCTCTATAGTTTTCTGGCGAAACTTATCCTACTTTTGAATTTTGGCCCCATTCATAAAAAGATCGACACCTTGCTCAATTGCTTTATCAGCTATAAACCGCCCTGGTTCTTTATAAAACTGTTGAGCTACCACCACAAAAACAAACTCGAATAAAGCCTTGAACATGTCCAGCGGCAAATCGTTCCGGAGTTCGGCACCTTTCTGTCCAAGTTCGATTAATTCCGTTTCCAGCAATCCGAGGCCGCTCTCCGTGCTTTGATCCCGACTCAGCGAAATCATATTCTGGATCCGGTAAACGAAGTATTTTTCGAAGATTTCTTTCTCGGAGCGCACTCCATTGATGAGATCACTTAAAATAAAAGTAATTCGTGATCGGGTGTCCGGCAGCTTACGTATCTGCGCAATTCTTTCAGTATTTTTTTGCTGAAAGGTCTGCTGAATGAAAGCATCAAGTATTGCTTCTTTTACCGGGAAGTAGTTGTAGAGAGTCCCTTTGGCTATATCAACCTCTGCGGCAATTTGTTCCATTGTAGTTGCATTGAAGCCCTGTTTTTTAAATAAATTCATGGCCACTGAGATTATTTTCCGCTTGGTTTCTTCCTTTTTCCGTTCAACCCGGTTTCCCATAGGCAGATTTTGATGGCTCATTTTCACCTTTCTGAACATAGTCCTGTTTTGTACATAGTCATATTTTATACTATGTGCATTTTTGCTTTATGTTTATTCTATTTCATAGTGGTCATTTTGGCAACAGTATTTTTTAAAATTTTGCTGTTAATAAAAAAACCGATTTATCCTTTACTAGAGAATAACCGGCTTTAAACAAATGAGATAACTTAATTAATTTAATCAGCGCTTTTCTATTCCATTGATACCTTTTCCGTGTTTAGGATATTTTTTTCCCGGCCATTCTCGGTTTAAGACTATGAATTTCTTCAATCCGAACCAGGACAACAGCCAAAGGTTTACCCATATTGTTCTTTTGAGCCATAGCGGCAGCCTGTTCATAATGTTCACCGCTGTTCTGAACTTCGGCGCTGCCCAGAAAGCGATAACCGTCAAGTTTTTCCCTGTTTACAACCGCAACAGAAACCTTGGAACCGTTCCGAAGGTTGCGATAAGTCGCTCCCCCGGTACCTTCGCTAAAAATCAATGTTTCATCATCTAAAACCCGTGTTGATCTCTTCGGGGCCACATTAGGAATACCATCTTTACTTACGGTGCCAACAAAACATTGCTGGGTACCTATCATTTCTTTCATTTCCGGCGTGAGTTTCGCCATTGTTTAATTCCTCCCATTGATTATGGTTTCCCTACTTAGATTTTCACAAGTATTTCTTTGGAAACCATTCCCACCATTATATGATTTGCAAACCTTTTATAAGTATGCATTTTTATTTGATATTCGCTAAAGTGTTAGCTTAGGATTTTGTTATAACCGCATTTACCGGCGCCGCAAGAAAAAATTTATCCTCGCCTTAGCGCTTAAGCTGTTTAAACTCCTTTTTCGATTATAATCTTATAGGTTTCATCCAAAGGGATGACTTTAATGATCTTATGCCCTTCCTCCTTGATACTGCGCGGGACATTCAACATGGCTTCACCCTCATCGATGATCACTTCCAGCAGCTCACCGGCAGCCAGTTCTTCCAAAGCCAACTTGGTTTTTACAAAATTAAGCGGGCAGAGCACGCCATGCAAATCAAGGGTTTTTTTT
>JBLNCU010000208.1:0-10953 GCA_050260935.1 Bacillota bacterium | reverse complement strand
CCAGGGTTATCGCTGCGGTGGTGGTTGTCTTCCCATGGTCAACGTGGCCAATCGTTCCAATGTTTACATGCGGCTTGGTCCGTTCAAATTTCTGCTTCGCCATTTTATTTTCTTCCTCCTTATATCAATCATTTTGAAGGTTTTAAAGTTCAATGTTTTGAAGGCCTAAGTAACTTAGATCTTACGAAACCTTGAACATTTAAACTTAAATTTATCAAGCTTGCCGTTCCTAAAAATGAATTAATCAACTAACCTTTTCAATCACAGTCTCGGCGATATTCTTAGGAACTTCATCATAATGCGAAAAATGCATTACATAGGTTGCCCTACCTTGAGATATCGACCTGATGGCCGTGGCGTAACCGAACATCTCCGAAAGCGGGACATGCCCCCGGATAACCTGGGCGCCGGCCCGGGATTCCATCCCTTCAATCCGGCCGCGGCGGGAATTGAAATCGCCCATGATATCGCCCATATACTCCTCCGGAGTTACAATCTCCACTTTCATAATGGGTTCCAATAAAACCGGATTGGCTTTTTTGGCGCCTTCTTTAAAAGCCATTGAACCGGCAATTTTAAAGGCCATCTCCGAAGAGTCGACATCGTGATAGGAACCATCGTATAAAGTCGCTTTGATGTCGACCATGGGATAACCGGCCAAAACTCCCGTCTGCATGGCCTCTTTAATTCCGGCCTCTGTTGGGGCGATATATTCACGCGGCACGACACCGCCGACAATTTTATTTTCGAATTGAAAACCGGTTCCCGGTGGCAACGGCTCAAACTCTACCAGTACGTGGCCGTATTGGCCGCGTCCCCCCGATTGACGCACAAATTTGCCTTCGGCTTTAACCGCCTGGCGAATTGTTTCTCTATATGCTACCTGCGGTTTGCCGATATTGGCTTCCACTTTAAACTCCCGGAGCAGCCGGTCAACAATAATCTCTAAATGCAATTCGCCCATGCCGGAGATGATGGTTTGCCCGGTTTCCTGATCCGTATGCACTCTAAAGGTCGGATCCTCCTCAGCCAGTCTGGCCAATGAGAGCCCCAATTTGTCCTGATCGGCTTTGGTCTTAGGTTCAATCGCGATATCAATTACCGGGTCCGGAAATTCCATGGATTCTAAAACAATTGGACTTTTTTCATCACATAAGGTATCGCCGGTGGTGGTGTCCTTTAACCCTACTACAGCAGCGATATCCCCGGTGCTGACCATATCGATGTCTTCGCGATGGTTGGCATGCATCCGGAGGATCCGGCCCACGCGTTCTTTCTTATTTTTAGTTGAATTAAGGATATAGGAACCGGTCTTCAAAGTACCGGAATAAACCCTAAAAAAGGCTAATTTCCCTACATATGGATCGGCCATAATCTTAAAAGCCAGCGCCGCAAAGGGTTCGTCATCAGACGCCTTTCTTTCGATTTCATTGGCTTCGCCGGGAAGAACTCCTGCCACCGGAGGTAGATCCAACGGTGAAGGCAGGTAGTCAACTACCGCGTCTAATAACATTTGAACCCCTTTGTTTTTAAAAGCCGAACCACAGATAACCGGAGTGATCTTAGCCGAAAGGGTGCCCTTCCGGATCGCCTCTTTGATCTCAGCTTCCGGAATTTCCTCCCCTTCCAGATATTTAACCATTAACTGATCGTCAAATTCAGCCAATGACTCCAGCATTTTAATCCGGTATTCCCCGACTAAATCCTTTAAATCAGCCGGAATAGCAGTTTCTTCGCTTTCGGTGCCCAGATCATCAGTATAGATAATGGCTTTCTGGCTGATTAAGTCGACGACCCCGACAAACTTATCCTCTGACCCGATGGGTAACTGAACGGGAACCGGATTGGCTCCCAACCGGGTTCTAATCATAGAAACGCCGCGGAAAAAATCAGCCCCGATCCGGTCCATCTTATTGATAAAAGCAATACGCGGCACGCCATATTTATCCGCTTGGCGCCATACATTTTCCGATTGAGGTTCAACTCCCCCAACCGAACAAAAGACCGCCACCGCGCCATCCAACACTCTTAAAGATCTTTCGACCTCAACAGTGAAATCCACGTGTCCGGGTGTGTCAATAATATTAATTTGACAATCGCGCCACTCGCAGGTTGTAGCCGCCGAAGTAATAGTAATACCCCGTTCCTGCTCTTGCACCATCCAGTCCATCGTGGCGGCGCCGTCATGAACTTCACCCATCCGATGAACCTTGCCGGTATAAAATAAAATACGTTCGGTAGTAGTGGTTTTACCGGCATCAATATGAGCCATAATACCTATATTTCGTACTCTGTTTAAATCGAATTTCCTTGACAACTTTCCTACCTCATTATCATCATATCATCGAAACCCAAAAACAGCCTGCCGATTACCACCGGTAATGGGCAAAGGCTCTGTTGGCCTCAGCCATCTTGTGCATGTCTTCTCTCTTTTTGATTGAAGCGCCAATATTCTGTGAGGCGTCAATAATTTCAGCAGCCAACTTCTCCTGCATGGTTTTCTCGGGACGGGCTTGCGAGTAGGTGACCAGCCAACGAATGGCCAGAGCTAAACGGCGATCGGCCCGCACTTCAACCGGCACTTGATAAGTGGCGCCGCCAACCCGGCGGGGTTTAACCTCTAAAACCGGCATAACATTCTTTAATGCGGTCTGAAAAACCTCTATCGGATCCTTACCGGATTTTTCGGCCACAATACCCATGGCATTATAGAAAATCTTCTCGGCGACTCCTCTTTTACCTTGAAGCATTATCCGGTTGATAAATTGGGTAACCTGTTTGCTCCCATAAATAGGGTCAGGCAATAATTCTCTTTTAGAAATTGAGCCACGACGCGGCACGAAAATACCCCCTTACTTCTTCTTGGTAGCGGCAGCCTTCGGCCTCTTAGCTCCGTATTTTGATCTGCCTTGTTTACGGTTTTGGACTCCGGCTGTATCAAGAGTGCCCCTGATAATATGATAACGCACACCAGGAAGGTCTTTAACACGCCCGCCCCTGATCAATACCACTGAGTGTTCCTGCAAATTATGGCCTTCGCCGGGAATATAAGCGGTAACCTCCATCCGGTTGGTCAAACGTACCCTGGCGACCTTCCGCAAAGCAGAATTCGGTTTTTTAGGGGTGACGGTAGACACACGGGTGCAGACCCCTCTTTTTTGGGGACTCCCGTCGGTTTTAATCATTTGTTCCTTGTTAACGTTATAAGCCCAGCCCAATGCCGGAGCGGTGCTTTTCTTGGAGACAGCCTCCCGGCCTTGTTTGATTAATTGGTTAATCGTAGGCAAATGTCCCACCTCCTTCCAGGCAACTAAGATCCTGCCAAATCAGAATTATTGATTACTAATAATACCGACCACTGCGGCACCGACTTCAATTTGGCAAAGCCTGCCTAATTCCCGCTGGGTCAAATTTGATTGGATTATCGCAATCCCCTTTTCCTGGCAGGGACCTGTAATCTTCCGTAAAACATGGTCCTCAACATCATTGGCAATATAGACTTTACTGATAGTACCTTGTTGGATGGCCCGCAGAGTTTGTTTTAAACCAATTACCTTCTCTTTGGTATCCTTAATGGTTTGCAAGCACCATCACGATCCTTTAAAGCAATCCAGCCAACGGCTTCCAGGAAGCTAAATCAGACACTTTTATATTTTAACACCAAAAATTAGCGGTGTCAATAAATTGTTTTAATCCACCGTAATCTTCACATTGCGGTAACGAGACATTCCGGTTCCGGCGGGAACGAGTTTACCAATGATCACATTCTCCTTCAAACCCAGCAACGGATCGGTCTTACCCTTGATGGACGCTTCAGTTAGAACCCTGGTTGTTTCCTGGAAGGAAGCGGCCGATAGGAAGCTGTCGGTGGCCAGCGAGGCCTTGGTGATACCTAATAACACCACTCTAGCGGTGGCCGGTTCCCCGCCGATCGCCTCTACCCGTTTATTCTCGTCCTCCAGTTCAAATACATCCACTAAACCGCCTGGCAGCAAATCAGTGTCCCCGGAATGTTCTACTTTGCGTTTACGCAACATCTGTCTGACCACAACCTCAATGTGTTTATCATTGATGTGAACTCCCTGGGAGCGGTATACACTTTGAACCTCCTGAACCAGGTATGATTGGACCCCGTGAATGCCCTTGACTTTCAAAATATCATGCGGATTGGCCGATCCTTCAGTCAATAGATCCCCGGCGGCAACCTGGGTACCGTCCTTGACCCTAATCCTAGAGCCATACGGAATCTGGTAGGTTTTCTCCTCGCCGCTGTCCGCCGTAACCGTGACCCGGCGAATGCCTTTAACTTCACTAATTTTACAGATACCGGATATTTCGTTGATGATAGCCTGCCCTTTAGGTTTA
Organism: Bacillota bacterium; assembly: GCA_050260935.1. Classification (GTDB taxonomy): domain Bacteria; phylum Bacillota; class UBA4882; order UBA8346; family UBA8346; genus UBA8346. The sequence continues at coordinate 6,588 of JBLNCU010000208.1, read as the reverse complement.
CGGGCTTCAAACAGCTCCTCCACCCGGGGTAAACCTTGAGTGATGTCGTCTCCGGCCACGCCTCCGGTATGGAAGGTTCTCATGGTCAATTGAGTGCCGGGTTCGCCGATGGATTGGGCGGCGATGATTCCAACCGCTTCTCCAACGTCAACCAGTTTACCGGTGGCCAGATTACGCCCGTAGCATTTGATGCATACGCCGTAGCGGCTATGGCAAGTTAGAACCGAACGGATCTTCACTTCTTTGATACCGGCTTTGTCTATTTTATCGACTATTTCTTCGGTAATCTCCTGATTGGCTTGGATAATCACCTCATTGGTATTGGGATCATGGAGATCTTCAGCCGCCAATCTGCCAATAATTCTTTCCCTTAGTTTTTCAATTTCCTCATTACCTTCAACGATAGCGCCTACTTTGATCCCGTCGGTGGTGCCGCAATCATCTTCCCTGACAATAACATCCTGGGCCACATCAACCAGCCGCCTGGTCAGATATCCGGAGTCGGCGGTCCGCAACGCCGTGTCCGCCAAACCTTTACGGGCGCCGTGAGTGGAGATAAAAAACTCCAAAACGGTTAACCCTTCACGGAAATTAGCCCTAATCGGTAAATCGATAATCCGCCCCGAGGGGTCGGTCATCAAGCCGCGCATTCCGGCGAGCTGAGAAAGCTGTGATGGATTACCGCGGGCCCCGGAGATCGACATCATATAAACCGGATTTCGTAATTTATCAAGCCCTTTAGTCATGGCCTCGGAGACATTCTCTTTGGCCTTGGTCCAGATGTCGATGAAACGTTGATAGCGCTCTTCGGTGGTGATTAGGCCGCGCCGGAATTGCTCCTCAACCTGCTCGACATGCTTTTCGGCTTCCTCAAGGATGTTCTTCTTCTCCTCCGGCACTTTAATATCATTGACGGCAATCGTGGTCCCCGACTGGGTAGCGAACCGGAAGCCGAGCCGTTTGATCTGGTCCAAAATTTCCGCAGTCTTAGTAACGGTATGAGACCGGGCGCACCTGCCAACCAGTTGTACCAATTTGGTCTTATCTATAACACAGTTGGTCAACTGGAAATTGGCGATCGGATCGGGATCCAAATCTATTTTCACCCGGTCGTTAAAGATAACCCGTCCCGGAGTGGTTTCGATTAGTTTGCCGTTTAAACGCATTTTGATTTTGGCATGAAGCTCAATGGCCCCAACCTCATAGGCATGAACGACATCCAGGGCGTTCCCGAATACTTTCCCCTCACCGCGGGCCCCGTCCCGGGCAATTGTTAGATAATAGCACCCAAGCACCATGTCCTGGGTCGGAGTGGCGATCGGGCGGCCGTTGGCCGGAGACAGGATATTATGGGCCGACAACATCAGAACTCTGGCTTCCGATTGCGCTTCGGCGGACAAAGGAACGTGAACGGCCATTTGGTCGCCGTCAAAGTCGGCGTTGTAAGCGGTGCAAACCAACGGATGGATTTGAATAGCCCGGCCTTCAACCAGTACCGGCTCAAAAGCTTGAATTCCCAAACGGTGTAAAGTCGGAGCCCGGTTCAGCATTACCGGATGCTCATGAATAACTTCTTCCAAAACATCCCAAACTTCGGTTTTGACCCTTTCCACCATTCGTTTGGCGCTTTTGATGTTATGAACGTAACCCTTATCCACCAGCCGTTTCATCACGAAAGGTTTAAAAAGTTCCAAAGCCATTTCTTTCGGTAAACCGCATTGGTGCAGCTTTAATTCGGGCCCGACCACGATAACCGAACGGCCTGAATAGTCGACCCGTTTACCGAGAAGGTTCTGGCGAAAACGACCCTGTTTCCCCTTGAGCATGTCACTTAATGATTTCAAGGGACGGTTGCCTGGTCCGGTGACCGGGCGGCCGCGTCGGCCATTATCGATCAGCGCGTCCACCGCTTCTTGCAACATCCTTTTTTCATTGCGAACAATGATATCCGGAGCACCCAACTCCAATAATCTCTTTAAACGATTGTTCCGGTTGATAACCCGGCGGTAAAGATCGTTCAAATCGGAAGTGGCAAAACGGCCGCCGTCCAGTTGAACCATTGGCCGAAGTTCCGGGGGGATTACCGGTACAACATCCATGACCATCCATTCAGGACGGCTGTTGGATTTACGGAAGGACTCAACCACCTCCAGCCGGCGAATGGCCCTGATCCGCCGTTGACCGCTGACCTCTTTGACCTCCTTCTTTAATTCCTCGGCCAGCTTTTCCAGGTCGATCTCTTCCAGCAATTTTTTAATCGCTTCGGCGCCCATTAGCGCTTTAAAATTTTGACCGTATTTCTCCCGGGCTTCGCGATATTCATTCTCGGTCAGCAATTGTTTCTTTAAAAGCGGGGTATTACCGCTATCGATAACCACATAAGACGCAAAATATAAAACCTTTTCCAGATGACGGGGGGACATATCCAGTAAAAGCCCCATCCGGCTCGGAATCCCCTTAAAATACCAGATGTGTGAGACTGGAGCCGCTAGTTCGATATGGCCTAAACGTTCACGCCTTACTTTGGATCTGGTGACCTCGACGCCGCAGCGGTCGCAGATAATTCCCTTGTACCGGACCCGTTTATACTTACCGCAATGGCATTCCCAGTCTCTTTGGGGCCCGAAAATCTTCTCACAGAACAAGCCCTCGCGTTCCGGCTTCAAAGTGCGGTAATTGATGGTTTCCGGTTTTTTAACTTCTCCACTGGACCAGGCGCGAATCTGTTCCGGTGAAGCCAAGCCGATTTTTAAAGCGTCAAAGTTATTGGCATCCAGCAAATGGATTCCCTCCTCAGACTTCCTCGGTGATATCTTCCTCAAAAGAATCTTCTAATAATTCATCTTCCTCATCAAAGTTTTCTCCGCTATCAACATCCTCGGTTTCTTCCTCGTAAACCGCTTCATGGGACGTATCGATATCCAGGCCCAATTCTTTGGCCACTTCCTTAACATCATCGTCCTCCTCTTTAATCTGGATCTCCTCGGCTTCCTCGGTTAAGACTTTCACATCCAGACAGAGGCTTTGAAGTTCTTTAATCAAAACTTTAAAGGACTCGGGAACACCAGGCTCCGGAACATTCTCCCCTTTAACGATGGCTTCGTAGGTTTTTACCCGGCCGATGACGTCATCCGATTTTACGGTCAACAATTCCTGGAGGGTATAGGCGGCGCCATAAGCCTCCAAAGCCCAAACCTCCATCTCTCCAAAGCGTTGTCCGCCGAACTGCGCCTTGCCGCCCAATGGTTGCTGAGTAACCAAGGAGTATGGACCGGTTGAACGGGCATGAATTTTATCGTCGACCAGATGGGCCAGTTTTAACATATATACATAGCCTACGGTAACTGGGTTGTCAAACGGCTCGCCGCTACGGCCGTCATATAAAACAGTCTTCCCCGTCTCCGGGAGGCCGGCTTTGTTCAACATCTCCAAAATATCTTTTTCAGTCGCCCCGCCGAAAACCGGAGTAGCCACGTGAATCCCCAGGGTCTTGGCAGCCCAGCCCAGGTGGGTCTCGAGTATCTGTCCAATGTTCATCCGGGAAGGGACGCCCAACGGGTTGAGCACGATCTCCACCGGTGTGCCGTCAGGCAAGAACGGCATATCCTCAATCGGGAGTATTTTGGCGATAACGCCTTTGTTACCGTGCCGTCCAGCCATTTTATCGCCTTCGGAGATCTTCCGTTTCTGGGCGATATATACCCGCACCAACCGGTTGACTCCCGGAGCCAGCTCATCACCGTTCTCCCGGGAGAAGACTTTAACATCAACTATCCGGCCCGATTCGCCGTGAGGGACCCTTAACGAGGTATCCCGGACCTCACGGGCTTTCTCACCGAAAATCGCCCGCAGTAAACGTTCCTCGGCTGTTAATTCGGTTTCGCCTTTGGGGGTTACCTTTCCCACCAGAATGTCACCGGGTCTCACCTCAGCCCCGATTCGAATAATTCCATGCTCGTCGAGATCATCCAGAGCCCCTTCCCCTACATTGGGAATATCCCTAGTGATCTCTTCGGCGCCCAACTTCGTATCCCTGGCTTCCGCTTCGTACTCTTCGATATGAATCGAAGTGAACACATCATCGACTACCAGTTTCTCACTGATTAATATAGCATCCTCGTAGTTGTAGCCCTCCCAAGGCATAAAAGCGACTAAAATATTGCGGCCCAGCGCTAGTTCGCCGTAATCGGTAGAAGGACCATCGGCGATCACTTCACCGGCCTCAACGAGTTGGCCTTCACGGACAATCGGTTTCTGATTAATACAAGTTCCCTGGTTAGAACGCTTAAATTTTAAAAGCTTATAAACATCAACCTTATTGTGCTCGTTTTGGATCCGAATCTCATCGCCGGTCACCTTTTGAATAACGCCTTTGTTTTTCGCCAGGACTACAACCCCGGAGTCGATCGCCGCTTTGTACTCCATACCGGTGCCTACCAGAGGGGCCTGGGTTTTTAACAAAGGAACCGCTTGACGTTGCATGTTGGAACCCATTAGGGCCCGGTTGGCGTCATCGTTTTCCAAAAAGGGAATTAGGGCGGTGGCGATACTCACCAGTTGTTTCGGGGATACGTCCATCAGCTGAACCTGGCTGCTTGGCACCTCCCGGATATCCTCCCGGTGTCTGATGGAGACCCGGGTGTGAATGAACTGGCGGGTTTCCGGATCGAAAGGTTCATTGGCCTGCGCCACGATGTATTTATCTTCTTCATCGGCGGTGAGATACATAATCTCATCGGATACTTTGCCATTGATAACTTTACGGTAAGGAGTCTCGATAAACCCGAACTCATTTATCCGGGCAAAGGTAGTCAGTGACCCGATTAAACCGATATTGGGACCTTCAGGGGTCTCAATCGGGCACATCCGGCCGTAATGCGAATGATGAACGTCACGAACTTCAAATCCGGCCCTCTCCCGTGAAAGACCACCGGGTCCCAGCGCCGATAAACGGCGTTTATGAGTTAGCTCAGCCAAAGGATTGGTTTGGTCCATAAACTGCGATAACTGGCTGGAGCCAAAGAACTCCTTAATAGAGGCTACTACCGGCCGGATATTAATTAAAGCCTGCGGGGTAATAACCTCAACATCTTGGATGGTCATCCTTTCACGAACCACCCGTTCCATACGGGATAAGCCGATCCGGAACTGGTTTTGCAGCAGTTCGCCGACTGATTTTAAGCGGCGGTTCCCCAGGTGGTCGATATCGTCAATTTCGCCGACTCCATCCAACAATCCCAGTAAGTATTTGATAACCTCCGTTACATCTTCTTTGGTTAAGGTCTTAACCGCCTCTTGCCCCGGAACCTCATTACCATTTTCATCCAGAGAAGCCTTTATATTTTTAGCGGGGTAATTCAAGCCTAGCTTTTTATTTAATTTATACCGGCCAACCGAGGCCAGATCGTAACGCTTGGGATCGAAAAACAATGTTTCAAAGAGAGTGCGGGCGCTTTCAACGGTGGGAGGTTCTCCCGGCCGCAGTCTTTTATAGATTTCAACCAGGGCTTCCTCTTCGTTTTGAGTATTGTCCCTTTCCAGAGTATTCTTGATGCTCTCTTTCCCGTCGAATAGTTCGCTGATTTGGTAATTGTTACCTAAACCCAGAGCCTTCAACAGAATAGTGACGGGGATTTTCCGGGTACGGTCGATTCTTACATATAAAACGTCATTGGTATCGAATTCAAATTCAAGCCAAGCGCCGCGATTCGGAATAATACTGGCGGAATAAAGGTATTTACCGGTGGCGTCCTGAGTTCTGCCGAAGTATACTCCGGGAGAGCGCACCAATTGGCTGACTATAACCCGTTCAGCGCCATTAATGATAAAAGTGCCTTTCTCGGTCATTAAAGGAAAATCGCCCATAAAAACTTCCTGTTCTTTAACTTCACCGGTTTCCTTATTGATTAAACGGGCCCTAACCCGGAGCGGAGCGGCAAAAGTAACATCCCGCTCCTTGCATTCATCAACCGGGTATTTGGGTTCCCCTAAAGAGTAATCGATAAATTCCAACACTAAATTACCGGTAAAATCCTGAATCGGAGAGATATCCCGGAACATTTCCCGCAAGCCCTCATCCAAAAACCATTGATAAGATTTTTGCTGGATTTCAATGAGATTAGGCATATCCAAAATCTCTTCAATCTTGCCGAAACTTATCCGTTCCCGTTTTCCTTTCACCATCTCGTGCAAGCCACTCACCTCTCCAGAATTATCGTACCATTGCCAATTTTTCGCTGATAAACAGATAAAAGCAAGGTAACAACGTTATCCTCGCTTACAATGTTAATAATTTGATTGATCGTATTGTTCCGGCAAAGATCAGCCCACATTCCCGTCAATTTGTTTTTAAGTAGGTCAATCGGAAGAGTCTGAAACCAAATCAATCGCCGCCTAACTTTAGCAGGATATAATAATATCACATGCCTGCGGTTTATGTCAAGCAAAATTTACTATTTACAGCAGGATTGAAAATTGCAAGTTTAAATGCCGTCCATATTTTGGAAAAACCTCTGTTTTAAGCATAATTAAATTTTTTAATGGCGAGCGCAGCAATGCCGGTTTTAGACCCTATGCTTTAACTAACCA
>JBLNCU010000207.1:0-7596 GCA_050260935.1 Bacillota bacterium | reverse complement strand
TAGGGACTTATCACGGGTTACCGGAAAAACATTTGGCGAGATACTTAAATGAGTATTGTTACCGATTTAACCGGCGCTTTTGTGAACATATTATCTTCGGTAAGCTGGTTAGCGCCTGTGTCATCACGCCATCGGTAACTTATGCTGAGTTAACTTTATAACCATAAAAATATTTTTACCAAAAAAGCCGAAAACTATTGTTGAAAAATCAAGCGCTAAATTGGGTCAAGAAGAAAGTTCCGGCCCTAATGAAAAAGAAAAAATTAGATTTAACTGGTATTTTGTTTGACGGCCCTCCTTTTTTTACTGCAAAATAAAGTTTTTTATAGCATTTTTGGAAAAAAACTCTTGAATGGCAGGATTTTCCCGGAGGATAGAGAAATATTTTGGATGAAAAGTCTAAACTTTGGCCGGATTAATCCGATTACTTTATTAGAGTTATGGGGTGAGGTGTTAATTTTATGTGGGAAAATTTAATTACCAACCGTAGCAGCAAGCTTATGGAGCGGTCGATGGATGCCTCCAACCTCCGCCAGCAGCTATTAAATCAAAATCTGGCCAACGTCAACACCCCGCATTATAAGAGATTGGATATTGATTTTAAAAGCATCCTGGATGAAAACGTCTCCAAAGACGAACTGGAGATGGTCAGAACCCATCCTAAACATTTTGGGAATACGGTTCCGGAGATAGGCTCGCCACGTATTACCCGGGAAACCAGGACATTGAGCCGCTATGACACCAATAACGTCGACCCTGAATTTGAAATGGCTCAGGTCGCCGAGAACTCGCTCTTTTTCCAAGCGCTTTCATCGCGTTGGCGAGGGCAGATGACATCCTTGAAAATGGTTATCGACGGGAGATGACTTAAATGGATTTATTCAGAAATATGGAGATCAGCGCTTCGGCTCTTACCGCCGAACGCTTACGGATGGATTTGATATCCGATAATTTGGCCAATGTCAATACCACCAAAACCAAGGAAGGTGGTCCCTATCAAAGGAAGGTCCCCGTATTTACAGAAGTATTGGACGATTATATGACCGCCGAAGGCCGGATCGTTTCCAAACCGGCAGGGGTTAAAGTTTTACGGATCGAACCCGACGGTAATCCTCCACGGATGGTTTACGACCCTTCTCATCCGGATGCCGACGCCAATGGTTACGTTTATTACCCCGATATAAACCCGGTTTCCGAAATGGTCAACTTAATCTCGGCCAGTCGTTCTTACGAGGCCAACGTGACGGCCTTTAACGCCGCTAAGGATATTTTCCGGGCCTCGTTGGATTTGGGCAAAATCTAAAGAATTAAATACGGAGGTAATAACGAATGGATATCAATTCCCGGCCGGTTGCGCCGGTGTCTGTTTTAAAATCCCTTAGCCCGTTAGATTCGCTTAACAAGCCCGAGAATACTGTTTTGGCGCCCTTAAGCAATCAAAGTGAGCCCGCTGGAGCAAGTAATCCAGTGATGTCCGAATCTTTTGAAAAAGTGCTCTCCAAAGCCTTGGAGCCGGTGAATAATCTACAGTTGCAATCGGCCGACCTGGATGCTAAACTGGCCACTGGTAAGCTGGAATATGTGCACCAAGCGATGGTTATGGCTCAAAAGGCCAGTTTAGCCTTGGACTTGACCATGCAAATCCGGAATAAAGTGGTAGAGGCTTATCAAGAGATTATGCGGACCCAGCTTTAATTAAAAACATAGCTGACTTTCAAAAAAATAATAGGCATGCGGCATGAGGCCGGCAGAAAGCCTAACGGATTAGGCGCAAGCGAGTTTTTCAGCATTCTATATTCGTTGGGTTTACCGTTTTTAACGGTTGTTAATTACTGTCCCCAAAGCTTCATGCCTAAAGCTTTTTAAAAACCGCAACTCATGCCAAAACGGAAGTCTTCGGAGGATAGAGGGATAGAGTGAACGATATTCTCAATCAACTTAAAAATTTATGGAACAATATGAACCGCAACCGTAAAATTTTGGTGGTCTCCCTTACGGCGGCGGTTTTAATCGCCGTAATCGTCCTTATTAGAATTGCCGGAACTCCAAAGTACGAACTGTTATACGCCCGACTTACCGAACAAGACCGAAGTGAAATCATTGCCAAACTAGACGAGTTGAAAATTCCTTACCGGACTTCGGCTGGCGGCGGGATTGAAGTTCCCAATGCTTTATCGGTGCGGGCGAGTTTGTTAAAAGAGGGTATTCCCCGCGGCGGAGTGGTGGGCTGGGAGATTTTCGACCAAAATTCCTTCAGCGCTACAGATTTTACCAATCAAATCAACCGGCAACGGGCGATCGCCGGTGAATTAACCAGAACCTTGCAGCGCCTGGACGGAATTTTGGATGCCAAGATACTTTTAAACCTGCCTGATCAATCCGAGTATATTTTTGCCGACGATAAACCGGAAGGCACCGCCTCGGTCCAATTGCAATTACGGGCGCCCGGCGTCCTGACCCAAACCCAGGTGGAGGCGATCCTCAACTTGGTGGCTGCCAGCACAGGAATTAAACAAGATAATGTAACCATCATCGATAATTACGCCAACGATCTAACTGCGGCGGTTCGCCCGAAAAAGGGCAGACTGGGCGGGGGCATGGGCGGAACCAATAATGCCAGTGATCTGTTAGCGGCTAAGCTCGACTATGAGACCACCGTTGAAAAAAGAATCGAGAGCATGCTCTCCAAGGTATTTGGCTTTAATAAGGCGGTAGTGAGGGTTAACGCCGATTTGGACTTGGATTACCAGGAATTAAAGAGCGAGACATTCGCCGATAAAGGTGTTCCCCGTAGTGAACAAGAAAAAAGCGAGACTTATGAGGGGACAGGTAGTTCAGCCACCGGGATTCCGGGAACCGACTCCAATATCACCCAGTACAAAGCGACCGATTCCGGGGTCACCAATTACAAAGGCGAGAAATACGAACGCACCACCAATTATGAGATCAGCAAAGTGGAGGAATTTAGGGTCGGAGCCCCGGGTAAAGTAAAGCGTCTCACGGTTGGGGTCTGGGTTGACGGCAATCTTCAGGCTGATATTAAACAAAAGGTTTACAATACGGTAAAAGACGCTGTTGGTGTCGATGAAACGCGCGGCGATCGGCTTTCGGTTGAAACGATTAATTTTTCCAAACCCGCCCAACCGGAAAAGCCGGTTCCAATTCCTTGGGCGACCATCATTACTGCCACGGTGCTGGCATTGTTGCTGATTGCCTTGATCATATTGGTGATTATCAAGGAACCGGTTCCTCCGAAGATTGAAACCATCAAAGTGGTTAAGGAGAAAGCGGCGGAAGCGGCGAAACCGGAAGAGATGACGGCTGCGGAATGGCTCGATCAGAAGAAAGAAAAACCGGAGAAACATAAAAAGCGTTCAGCGGAAGAAGTGGAAGTGGAAGAAGTGCCGGTCCCAATTGTAGGTACCAAGATTGATAAAATGATTGAAGACACCGCCCAACAAGAACAAGCCGCCGGAGGCACCGAGGAAATTGTTCCGGAGATTGCAATCACGCTTGAAGAACGGGTCCGCAATGAACGGTTGGAGGCCATTGAAAAGATTGCCCGCGAGAAGCCGGCCGAAGTCGCCGTTCTTTTAAAGGCCTGGTTGTCCGATGAGAATAATTAGATGTTAATATAAACTCTTAAAACGGAGTGACTCTTGTGTCAAAGACGCTAGAACTTACCGGAAAACAAAAAACGGCGGTGCTTCTATTATCCTTGGGGACTGAGGTTTCAGCCGGGATCTTGAAGCATCTGCGTGAAGACGAGATCGAGGAGATTACCCTGGAGATTGCCAACCTGAAGCGGGTTCCTCCGGAAGTCCGGGATCAGGTTATTGAGGAGTTCCACCAGATCTGTCTGGCCCAGGAGTACATTCTATCAGGGGGCATCGAGACCGCCAGGGAGATCCTGGATAAAGCCCTTGGGCCGCATAAGGCCTATGACGTGATTGAAAAACTCACCTCCTCCTTAACCGTGCGGCCGTTTGACTTTGCCCGGAAGACCGAACCCAGCCAGTTGTTGAATTTTATCCAGAATGAACACCCGCAGACCATCGCTTTGGTAATGGCTTATCTCAAGGCGGAACAGGCCGGGATCATCCTATCGGCCTTGCCCCCGCTGCAACAGGTTGAAGTGGCCAAAAGGCTGGCCACCATGGATCGAACCTCTCCCGAGGTTCTCCATGAAGTGGAACTGGTATTGGAGAAGAAATTATCCTCATTTGTTATGCAGGATTTTTCGATCGCCGGGGGCATCGAATCAGTGGTCAACGTTTTAAACCGGGTGGACCGGGGGACTGAGAAAACTATCCTGGAGGCCTTGGCCGAGGAAAATCCGGAATTGGCCGATGAGATTAAACGCCGGATGTTTGTCTTTGAGGATATTGCCCAGCTTGACAGCAGGACGATCCAAAGGGTGCTTCGCGATGTCGACAGCAAGGATCTCGGCATGGCCCTGAAGACCGCCAGCGAGGAAGTGAAAAACCTGGTGTTCAAGAATATGTCAAAGCGGGCGGTGGATTTGCTGAAAGAGGATATGTCGTTCCTGGGTCCGGTACGGCTGCGTGACGTGGAAGAAGCTCAGCAAAAGATCGTCAATACCATCAGACAATTGGAGGATTCCGGTGAAATCGTCATCTCTCGCGGCAGGGAGGATGAATTGATTGTCTAAGATAATCAAGTCGGATCGTTGCGTGGAGACTCATCCGTGTCGATTGGAGCCAATTGATGTGGATGCTTTTTTTATTAATGCTCAAGAAGAGGCTGCTGAAAACGGCACTCCGGAAAGAGGGACGGATTTGGATGCGCTGGAAAACATTCCAGAGGAAAACCAGGCTGATCAAGTGAACGGAGTGGGGGAAGCGGATGGAGCGGAGGAGGTGGAGGACTCTCTTCCTTTTCAAGCCGCGGAGGAAGACGAGGTACCTGAAACCGGAGTGTTGGAGAGGATATTCAAACCGGATACCAATTCAGGGCTAAAAAAGAATAATTTTCGGGATGATTCAAAGGTTGAAGCTGCGGCTACCGCCGCCCCGGAGCCGGTAAACCTCGAACGGCTGGCCGATGTGGCGGAAACTATCGAGTCATTATTTGCCGGCGCCAAACTTCAGGCCAGTTCAATTACTGAGGACGCCCGTTCCCAAGCTGATGGAATATTGGAACAAGCCGGCCTGGAGGCTGTAACCAGATTGGAACGAGCCAAACAAAAAGCCTTGGAAATTACCGGCGGCGCAGAAAGCCAAGCCGGCTCAATTCTCGGCCGGGCCAATAAGGAAGCGGAGGCGGTTGTTGCCGCTGCCAGGGAGCAAGCCGATTTGATAATCGCCGGCGCCAAGCAACAGATGGTGAAAACACTGGAAAAAGGAGCCCAACAAGCGCAGGCCGTCCTTGACGACGCCCGGAAAGAAGCGGCCGGATTGATCGGCGACGCCAAGAAACAGGCTGAAGATATACTGAACCAGGCCGGACAGGAAGGGGCCGTTCTGAAAGAACAAGCCCGTAAAGAGGGGCTGGAAGCGGGGCGCCAGGAAGCGCTGGCGGCGGTAAAACAAGAATTGGCCGCCAATCTAACCAAGGCGCTTGCTTTAATCAACGAAATCGAAGCCGGGAGGGACGAACGGCTGCTCTCATCGGAGCCGGAACTTTTAAGACTGGCGGTCAGTATTGCCGAAAAAATCATCGGGGCCGAGATTGCCTTAAGCCCCGACCGGCAACTGGAGATTGCCCGGAAAGCCTTGTCAAAAGCGGTTAATGCCAATAAGATCACCATCAGGATTAATCCGGATGATTTGCGGATATTCAGCGAGAACCTGGCTGCGCTCCAGAGCGCGTTCGGCGAGCCGAAACCGATTAAACTTCGTGAGGATGCGGCGATTCCCAAAGGAAGCTGCTACCTCGAAACAGACCAGGGCAATCTGGATGCCAGGATTAAGTCGCAATTGGATCAGATAATGGCGGAACTATTAAAGGTTGGGTCGATTGAATGAGCGCGCTGCCTGTTCCCCCGTTTAAAGCGGAAAAATATCTCACCGTGCTACGGAACCTTGAACCGGTGAAGCGGACGGGAAGAGTGAATCAAATAGTCGGTTTGACGGTTGAAGGGGATGGCCCAGCGGTCAATCTGGGAGAACATTGTTTTATCATCGGGAAGAACGCCGCTGAACCTCTATCGGCGGAAGTAACCGGATTTAAAGCCGGAAGGGTAGTTCTGATGCCGCTGGGGGAGATGAATGAGATTGGTCCCGGATCGGAGATCATAGCTACCGGTCAAAAGCTACAGGTTGAAGTCGGAGAAGCTTTATTGGGACGCGTATTGGATGGGTTAGGACGGCCGATGGACGGGAAAGCGCCGCTTTTTACAGGAAAGTTCTATCCTTTAGCCGCTTCGCCGCCCAACCCGCTTACCAGGAAACGGATTACCATTCCTTTAGCAGTGGGGGTCCGGGCGATTGACGGTTTGTTGACTTGCGGTCGCGGGCAACGGATAGGCATTTTTGCCGGAAGCGGTGTCGGTAAAAGCACTTTACTGGGAATGATCGCCCGGAATACCGATGCTGACGTCAATGTCATCGGGTTGATTGGTGAGCGTGGCCGGGAAGTTAGGGATTTTTTGGAGCGGGATCTCGGACCCGAAGGACTGGCTAGATCCGTGGTGGTGGTAGCCACCTCCGATCAACCGGCTCTGGTCCGGATCAAGGGAGCCATGGTAGCCACGGCTGTGGCCGAGTATTTCCGGGACCAGGGAAAAGATGTAATGCTGATGATGGACTCGGTAACCAGATTTGCCATAGCCCAACGCGAAGTAGGGCTAGCGATTGGTGAACCTCCGACCACCCGGGGATATACTCCTTCTGTATTCGCTTTATTACCGAGACTGCTTGAGCGTTCAGGGACTGCTGAAAAGGGTAGTATAACCGGGCTTTACACAGTTCTGGTTGAAGGCGATGATATGAACGAGCCGATCGCCGATGCCGTTAGGGGAATTTTGGATGGGCATATTGTCCTTTCAAGAGAGTTGGCCCAATTAAATCATTATCCGGCCATTGATATTCTGGCCAGCGTCAGCCGGTTGATGATTGAACTGGTGGCCGAGGGGCACCAAAGGGCCGCCGGTGAATTACGGAGCGTTTTGGCGACTTACCGGAATAATGAAGACTTAATCAATATCGGCGCTTACGCTGCGGGGAGCAATCCCAGGATCGATGCGGCTATCGAAATGATTAAGCCAATCAACGATTTCCTGCGCCAAAAAATTTATGAAAAAGCCCCTTATGCCGATACTGTATCGCAGTTGGTTACGATGATGGGTGGAAGTATCGATCATGAGTAAATTTAAATTTAAACTGGAAACGGTTTTAAAAGTAAGAACCCGGGTTGAGGACCTCCGGAAAAAGGAATTGCAAGCCGCCGAGGTCCAGCGGGAGAATGCCAAAAAGGTATTGATCCGCCGCCAGGAAGAGGTAGCTGAAACCATTGACACCTACCGTGAAAGCTGCCAAAAAAAACTCGATCTTTATCTGGCCACCAATTATCATAAATTTTTACTCTGGCAGAATAAACAAGTCGACCTGGCCGATGAGCATTTGCAGGAATGCA
>JBLNCU010000206.1:0-9530 GCA_050260935.1 Bacillota bacterium | reverse complement strand
ATAAGAACGGGCTTTTTTATGAACGTCAAAATAATACCGGAGGTAAGTAACATCGGTCCAGGGAGGCTGCGGGTCGTTCAGCACATTGGAAAAACCGGGCGCGGTGGTTATTTGATAATGCTGCTCAATTAGGTCCAGTAAATTAGCCCCGGTTTCAAAGCATTCTTCCAGCAACCGCCGCCATTTTACCGGATCAAGCTCCTTGGGGGACCGGCTGAACCGCCCCAAAAACTCTCGAATACCTTGGCAAGTATAAAGGTTTTTCAGGGATCGGTTGTTTAAAAGCGACAGTTGGGGCTCGGTTTCAACCGTCGGCGGAGCAAAGGCCCGATCTTTGTCAAGCTTGATCCAGTAAAACCAGTCCGGATGCTCCCGCAGTAAATCATTGTCCCGGGAGACGGTCCGGAAGGTAAAATCAAGCATTACCTTTATCCTCAGTAAATGGCAGGCTTCGATAAAAGCTTTGAATTCCGTTTCCACCATTTCCCCGGCATCATCGCCCAACAGATTATCATGCAGTTCTGGATCGATCCGGTATAGGTTTTTAATTGCATAAGGGCTGCCGATCTCCCCTTTTTTGTACTTCTGGCTGCGCTCGAAAACAGGCAAAAGGTAGATCAGATCGACCTTTAAATCTTTCAGATACGGCAGGAGGCAGATAGCCTTTAAAAACGTTCCGGGGCATATTTCCCCCGGCCGGTAATGATCCCAGGCGGTAAACACCCGAGGTAGCATTCCGTAGATAATACTTTGGCTTATGCCGGAAGCCGCGGTCCCCTTTTGAAGCCCGATGGTTGTTAGATAGTCTTTACCGCTGCTGCCGTTGGCCAAAATGTAATCCCTGATGATCGCAATAGCGAAGAAATATGGATTAAGGCTGATCTGACCTTTTCGAGCTGGATCTTTAGAGTAATTGTTAAACTTAACCGCATTCCAAATTTCCGGAATAAAATATGATCCCTGGAAGCTATGGCAATTATTCTCTAAACATTTTAAGATCGTTTCTAAATTTTTCATCGTTGATCCCTGTTCGAAGATACAGTAATCCTTGTTTTTTTGTGCCATCCCTAAAAAAGACTTTAGCGGGAGATTAGCTACAACTGGCGGTTAAAACTTTCTCACTCACAGTTTTTTTGATTTTGCGCATACGGTTGCATAAATTAGGTAAAAAAATTACCCCTTTAAAGTCGATTCCCTTATTACCAGTTCCGCCGGGACAATCGCCCGGTTGTAACTTTTAAAATCACTGTTAATCGCGGCCAGCAACAGCTCAAAGGCCTTTGAACCTAACAAGAAAGCGTTTATTTCAACCGAAGTGAGCGAAGGATGGCTGTATAAAGATAAAGGCACATTGTTAAATCCGGCCACTGCTATATTTTCTGGAACTTTTAACCCTTGTTCGCTTAAAAATCTCAATGCTCCGAAAGCTAAAAAGTCGTCGCAGGCGATTACTCCGGTGGGGTTAACTCCCCTCTCCAGCAATTGTTTGATTAAATCGTAACCGTTATCATCGCTGAATTTGCTCTCAACGATCAAACGTTCATCAACACTCAAGCCAAAGTCACTCAAAGCTTTTTTGTAGCCCTCTAAGCGATCCAACGTAACTATATATCCCGGAGTGACGCCTATAAAAGCGATTTGCCGGTGGCCCTGACTGATAAAATGCCGCACCAATTCATAACCGGCTGTAAAGTTGTTATTGTCGACCCAGTTCACTTCGTTTTCGTTCTCGGGCTTCCCTATGACCACAAAGGGAAAATCCGTTTTAATAAGTTCCGAAACGGAAGGGTCGTTGATTCTGGAGGCTAGCAGAATAATCCCCTCGGTGATTCCGCCATGGACGAACTGCTTTAAAGTTTGTTTTTCCTCCTCGGGATTGTCGACACTGGATATTAGAATATTATACCTATGCTTGTGCGCCATTGAACTTATCCCCCGCAATACTTCGGGGAAGAAGGGATGTTGAAAAGCCTTCTCCGCCATACCGGGAATAACCACCCCGGCTATTCTGGTGGTTTTATTTGCCAAAGACCTGGCGATAATGTTGGGGTGATAATTCAACTCTTTCATTACCTTAAATACTTTTTCCCGGGTGGCGTCGCTGATTTTAGGATTGTTGGCCATTACCCGCGAGACGGTCGACGGGGAAACTTTGGCTATTTTAGCAATATCGTTAATCGTAACTCGTTCATCACCCATTGAGTCTATTCAGTCCTTTGCGTTGGCGTTAGGCGGCGGCCGGGTCATAAACCTAAGAAAGCTATAAATTTCCTATTTTTTTTTAATTATACCACAGCGGAAGGTGGCTGCAAATAAAGTAAGTCAACCCGTTAAACCAATAAACCTAGTTTCAATCTGCCGCCGATAGTAGTATAGCCATACCCGGATGGAATATTGAAACGGCAACGCAAAGATTAATGATTAAATAATCGCTAATCACCAGGTCCCAAAGAGAGACTCCTAAGGCTTAATCGTGGTATAACTAAAAATATAAACCTGGCGAGGCCCAATTTTCAGCTTTACTTTACCTTTAACCGTTTTCTGACTTTGGTAACCGGTCAGCTCGGTCAATTGGCCTTTAGCAGTTTGGAATTCGGCCGGAAGGGACAGTGTAATTTTTTGTTGTTGGTCCGAGAGGTTGAATACAGTAAGAATGATATTCCCTTCAAAACGCCGATAATAACTGAGAAAATCTTGATCTATCCCGATTATTTTAAAATCACCGTCAGTTAAGGCTTTATTGGTCTTTCTAATAACCGTCAGCTTTTTTACATAATCTGTAAGAGGCGATTTAACCATCCAATCCATATCCCGGCGGTTGTTGGGGTCATCGCCGCCTTCAAGGCCTATCTCCGTTCCATAATACATAACTGGAATTCCGGTGTATGTCATCAGGAAGGCCAAGGCTTGCTTGAGGCGTTCTTGGGCATATTGGCCGGAGGCTTGGCTGATGAAGCGGGGAACATCCTGTGTGTCGATAACAGTACCCATCAAGTATTGATTTGGATAAACAGCCACGCATTGTTGAATGACGCCGACTAAACGATCCGCGGGGCGGCCGCCCGCGAAAACATCGTTAAGCGCAAAATAAACCGGGTAGTTAATCAATCCGTCGATTCCCGTTTGTTGATAACCGGCCAGATAATCCGGACGGCCGTCAAAGACCTCGCCAATCATATAAAAGCCGGGATAATCCTTTTTAATCTCAGTTACAAAATCTTTCCAAAAACTCTTTGGCACATGTCTTACAGTATCTAGCCGGTAGCCGTCGATCCCGGTCTCCGCTATCCACCATTTGGCCATCCCGATCAAATATTTGGCAACCTCAGGGTTATCCTGGTTTAGATCGGGCAATGAAGCCAGCATTCCATTCTCCACTTCCTGCTGGTCGTTCCAGTTTTGAATGTTGCCCTGGTGATGAAACCAACTCTCATAACGGGGATCACTGGCCCATGGATGCATCCGGCCGGTGTGATTTACCACCAAATCCACGATTACCTTCAATCCTTTTTCGTGCGCCCTGGCCACCAATTCTTTAAGCTTTTCTAAACTGCCGAAATGCTCGTTGGTTTTGTAAAAGTCAGTCGCCCAGTAACCATGATAACCTCTGATCTGATTGGCTACGACCGGGGAAATCCAGATGGTTGTAAATCCAAGATCTTTAATGTAATCGAGTTTATCGATTATTCCTTGGAAATCTCCCCCATGATAAGCGCTGAGATCTCTTTTATGAACATCTTGGTCATTTGAGAGATCCCCGTCATAAAAACGGTCGGTCATTAAAAAATAGGTTATATCATGTTGGGTGACTTTGAGACTATTTCCGGCAAAGGCGACGGTTATGACTAGACTAAACAATACCACCGTCAATAAAAACTTCTTCCCATAATGCAATTTTCCCATATCATACTCCTCCCGTACGGGTATTCTCATTATTCTCTGATTCCACCCAAGGTTAAGCCATTAATTAAGAATTTGGATAAGGAAACATAGAGAATAATTACTGGAATTGCCGTTACTATACAAGCGGCGCTAAATATCCCCCAATCGCTGCTTAACGCGCCCGTCATATTAAAAATACCCAACGGCAATGTATGAAGCTCCGTATCGGTAAAAACAATGTTGGCGGTAATGAATTCGTTCCAGGTGGCCATGAAGGAATTTAATAAAACAACCCCCAACGCCGGGATGGAAAGCGGTAGCATAATCCTTAAGAGAACATGATGTAAGCTTGCGCCGTCCAGATAGGCGCTCTCTTCAAATGAGCGGGGAATTGTATCAAAATATCCTTTAAGGATCCAGACATTAAATGGAACGGTTAGCGCAACGTAAGGTATAACTCCACCGAGGTAATTATTTAAAAGCCGGAAATTCTTTAATAAAATAAATGTTGGTAACAGCGTCATCGGAGCAGGAAAGATCTGCGTTATCAGAAAAGTCAACAGACTGGTATTTCTGCCGCGAAACCGGAAACGGGAAAAAGCGTAACCGGCGAAGACCGAAACAACTATTGCCAGTATTGTGGAGGCGGTGGTAACAATAATACTGTTTTTAGACCAGGTGCCATAAGGGCGGACGAAAAGAGCGGTATGAAAACTCTTCAAAGTGGCGCCTTTGGGAATCAAGCTCAAATCGGTTGAAAATAACCTACTGTCCGGCCTTAACGAAATTTTTATAATATCCAGCAACGGATATACATTGATGACCGCCATGATAATAAGTGTTAAATAAATGAAGATAATTTTGGCCGGTGAATCATTTTTGTTGAACCTTTCGCCGCGCATCAGTCATAAACCCCCTCTCCGCCTTTCATGATTTTCACAAAGTAACCGGAAAACAGTACCAGGATTAAAAAGATTATCACCGAAAAAGTAGCGGCCTTGGAATAATTAAAATAGGTAAAGGCATCTCTGTAAACTCTGGAGACTAAAATTTGAGTTTCATTATCGCCGGTCCTCCCGGTCATCATGTAAATTACATTGACCATATTGAAGGTCCAGACAGTGGAAAGAACTATTGCCGGGGTCATTACCGGCTTTATAAGCGGGATGGTGATATGCATATGCTTGGTCCAACTGGTAACTCCGTCGATCTGCCCAACCTCATACATTTCCGAAGGTATACTCTGCATCGCCCCAAGCGCAATAATCATCATAAACGGAACACCCAGCCAAATGTTGGTGATAATACAAGCAACAAAGGTCCAATGGGGATCGGAGAGCCAGGCGATACCGGTGATTCCTATTTTATTGAGGAGAATGTCGATGGTGCCGTATTGGTTTTGAAACATGTTTCTCCAGGTAAGTACGGCGATATATTGCGGTACGGCCCATGGAAGCATCAGTAAAACCCGTAAAAGGTTTTTATAGGGAAGCTTCCTGTTTAGAAGGATCGCTAAATAAACGCCGATAATGACTGTCGCAGCCACATTCACTACTGTCCAGACGATCGTCCTGAGAGCGGTGGTATATAATTCCGGATCCGCCAAGATGTCTTGATAATTTCCCACGCCTATATATTGCGGGTTTAGAAAGTGTCTGAGGTTCATGTTGGTGAAAGACAAGTTAATACCGAAAAGAAGCGGGTATCCGATCATGAACAACAACACCAACATGGAAGGAGCGATTAAAAAGTAGGCTGTGCTCTTTTTGGTAGTCAAAAAATTTCCCTCCTACTGAAATTTTGAGGGGAATGAGTTTCATTCCCCTCAATTTCTTCAATTTCGGAAGAATCAGGTCCCCAACATATTCTTCTTTAGTTTTTCAGCTTCGTCCTGCATTTTTTTCGGCGCGTCCTCCGGTTTGAGCTGGCCGCCTAAAACCTGGGCCATAACCATTCTCATTGAATCCCAAACGCATCTCATTTCCGGCCTGAAAGGCATCGGAATTGAGTGTTTCATCTGCTCGACCAGAGCCTTGACTTTAGGGTCGTTTTTGACATAGGGATCTTCCATGGCCTTGGTGACGGTTGGAATCTCGGAAACCATCTTGGCATAGTTCAATTGAACTTCCGGACTATTCATATACATGACGAATTTCTTTACCGCATCGGCGTGTTTTTTATCATTGGCCAATTTGGGATTTAGAATTAAGACCTTGGCGCCGCTATAAGGGAGCGGCCAGCCGGCGTCTTCAAACTTGGGTATTACGGCTAAACCGTAATTAATATCGGCGTTATCCAATTGGGCGAACATCCAGGGGCCGGAGATCTCCATCGCCGCCTTGCCCTCTTTCATTAATCCGTTAGCCACGTCGGCGTTGGCTTCTTTAGGAATGATTTTGTGGGTAAACTTCAGATCATAAACAAATTTGACCGTTTTCTTCATGGCCTCGGTGTTTAAAGTGATATTCCCTTTGGCATCAAACACTTCCCCGCCGAAAGCGCCTAAGTATTGAATAATAAAGAAAGGTTCTATTTCATCGAAGACCAAACCATATTGCTCGTTTCCTTTGGTCAACCGTTTAGCTTTGGCAATCAACTCTCCCATTGTCTTCGGGGGTTCCGGAATAATATCCTTGTTATAAATCAATACTATGCAATTTCCGAGCCGGTATGGGAGGCCGTAAATCTTACCCTGATAACGGTAGGAATTTAAAATATTTTGATCAAACGTTTTTAAAAAATTTTTAGGCAAGAAATCATCCAAAAACAAAGCGGTTCCGGCTTCGGCGAAAAGGCCGATACTGTCATGGGGGGCAAAGGTGATATCAGGACCCGCTCCCGCCGCTACTTGGTTTTGCCAGTTTTGACGGATATCGTTATCATTGTTATGTATTCTTTTCACAACAATACCGGGGTTCTTTTTCATAAAATTCCCCAAGAAATCCTTCCAAAAGTCTTCCTGATAAACATTGGGGTCGTCGAACTCGGTAAAAACCACTTCTTCCTGGACCGGCTTGGCCATTGCCACCGGAATAAGGCCCACCACCAGCAGCGTAATTAGAGATACCAATAAGATTTGCTTAACTAACTTCCTCATTTTGATTCCTCCTTTTTTATTAAAGACTTATTCCCCAATAAGTCTTTTATGAACACGATTGCATTAAAATATTGCGCCCTATTTTAAAAAATTATCATCTTTTTTAGGAAGTCCCGGTTAAAACCATGTTGCATGACTAAAAGTATCTATTTAAAAGACTAGTCATTTTCTTTGTTGTGCAACCGCTTCCATTAAATCCATTTTTTATTTTAACATTATGTTACTTATTAGTCAAATAAAATTAAAAAAACATTCCCGGCGCATACAGGTTAAGCATTATCACTATTTCCCCACCGGAAATAACGGACCCCAAAAACAGCCGTCTTCATTTTCATCACGGTAAACAGGCATTCAACAAAAAGCCAGCTTATTGTTTTTAATAAAAATATTTTTTAGTTACCCAACAAGGCAGGTATTTTTAAATAATCGGAAAATATATTTATTGAAAGCGGTTGCATAAATAACAAAAAGGGGGAGCAATGATGTCAAAATTATTCCGATTAATCTCATTAGTATCGTTACTGGTAATGCTCTTGGCCTCATCATCGGTTACTGCTTCGATACCCTCCGGTTATGTACGTATCCATTATATCCGTACAGACCAAGTTTACGATGGTTGGGGACTTCATCTATGGGGTGACGGTTATAGCGGCCCGGCAATAACCTGGGACTCGCCGGCTCCGGTCACCGGACTCGATGATTATAGCTGTTATTGGGATGCGGCTTATTCCGGTTCAGGCAACCTCAACTTTATTATCCATAACGGCAACCTCAAAGATCCGGGGCCTGATCAAGCCTTCCCAAATCCGGAAACCGCAAAGGAAATATATATAGTCTCCGGAAGCAACACCATTTATCAAAATCTCGACTCCGCTCTCAGCGCCGCCGGCATAACCAATTTGAACATCCCTCCGGTACCCGCCGATTGTGTCCGGCTTCATTACTGCCGTCCGGATAATAATTACAGCGGCTGGGGTTTGCATATCTGGGGGACGGGCTATACCGGTCCAGCAATCGACTGGGGCGCTCCGGCTCAACCTAACGGCAGCGATACCTTCGGTGTATTTTGGGATATTCCTTATGCGGGAACAGGCAATATCGGTTTTATCGTCCACAACGGAGGCGCCAAAGACCCCGGACCCGATCAGGCTTTCGACACATCCGTCCAAGAAAATTGGGTTATCAGCGGTGAAGCCACCGTTTTTAACAGCCGGCTCAATGCAGCCAAAGGCCTTTTTAACCGGATCGAACGGGCGGTTATTATTGGACGGCGGGAGCTGGAAATCCGGGTTCGTTTGGCAATTAGCAACCCCGTGGTTGTCAAAGACGGCGCCCGCGAAGTTCAAGTAGTTGCCACCGACAATTCCTCGGCCCTTATTTACCGGGTCACTGTTAATGAAGACCTGGATTTTACCAAGATTTACACGGTCTCAATCGGCAACCTATCAGCCACCACCGTCGTAGCCCCTGAGGTAATCGACGCCAACTATGCCTATGAAGGATGGTTGGGCAATCATTACACCCCGCTGGCCACCACATTTAAGTTATGGGCGCCGCTGGCTACGGATGTAAAATTGCTCCTTTATTCCAAAGGCGACGATTTAAATCCGGGTAGGACTGTCCAAATGTACCGGGGGGAACAGGGAGTCTGGCAAACTGCTGTTTGTGGAGACCTGAGCGGAAAATTCTATCAATACGCCGTCACCAACGGTGGCGTAACCAAAGTGGTCCTGGATCCATACGCCCGCTCGATGGCGGCCTTCAACTCCGACGGTCCCGATAAAACCGGCAAAGGGGCCGTTATCAGCCTCCCAAAAACCGATCCTGCGGGATGGGAACGGGATTCTTACGTTAAACTAAAGGCTCAGGAAGACGCCATTATTTATGAAATGTCGGTCCGGGATTTCACTATCGCCCAAAACTCCGGTGTTGAACCGGATTTACGCGGTACTTATCTTGGATTTATCCGGAAGATTCCCTATCTAAAATCGCTGGGCGTCACCCACGTCCAATTGATGCCCGTCCAAAACTGGTACTATGGTGACGAAAACAACCGGGCCTTTGAAAACACCCATGATTCGCCGGCCAACTACAACTGGGGTTATGACCCGCATAATTACAACACTCCCGAAGGCTGGTATTCAACCAATCCCAGTAATCCCTATGCCAGAATAAAAGAGTTGAAGTCACTAATTCAGGCTTTGCATAAAGCCGGGATCGGCGTTGTCCTGGATGTGGTTTATAACCACACCGCCACCACCGATATCCTGGAGAATATAGTACCTAACTATTATTATCGCCGTAATCCCGATGGATCGTTTACCGCCGGCTCCGGTTGCGGTAATGATACAGCCTCTGAAAGGTTTATGTGGCGGAAGTTCATGGTGGAATCCACCGCCTACTGGGTTAAAGAATACCATATCGACGGTTTCCGTTTTGACCTGGCCTCTTTGCACGACGATACAACCATGAAAAGAGTGGCTGCAGCCTGCCGTAGTATAAACCCATTTATAGAACTCCATTGCGAAGGATGGGATTTAGGTACCCTGCC
>JBLNCU010000205.1:0-3793 GCA_050260935.1 Bacillota bacterium | reverse complement strand
GGGATCATCGAGAACTACAATATTCTAAAAGAATGGTTGGAAGAAAAGGGCCATATTTTTAACTCCGAGACCGACACCGAGGTGTTGCCCCACTTGATTGAAGAGTTTTACCGGGGGGATTTGGCCGAGGCGGTTCGCGCGGCTTTAACAAAGATTGAAGGAGCCTTTGCTTTCGCGGTCATTTGCAAGGATTGCCCGGAGGAGATCGTAGTCGCCCGGAAAGCCAGCCCTTTAATTATCGGGTTGGGCCGGGATGAAAATATGGTGGCCTCGGATATTCCGGCCGTACTATCCTATACCCGGGATATTTATATCCTAGAAGACGGCGAAATGGCGGTTATTCAAAGCGATCGGGTCCAATTGACCGACTTTACCGGAAAAGCCGTTGAGAAAGGTGTTTATAAAGTAGAGTGGGATGTGGCGGCCGCCGAAAAAAGCGGTTATGAAGATTTTATGTTGAAAGAGATCCACGAACAGCCCAAGGCGGTGTTGGACTCCTTGGCCGGGAAAATTGACCGGGCGGAGATGAAAGTGGTATTGCCGGAGGTTAAACTATCAAGCCAGGCTATTCAACATTTGCGAAACATCCGGATTGTCGCGTGCGGAACTTCGTACCACGCCGGTTTGGTCGGAAAGTATGTAATTGAGAAATTGGCTAGAATACCGGTAGAGATCGACCTGGCCTCGGAGTTCCGTTACCGGGATCCCTTGATGGATCCGGATACTCTGACGGTTATTATATCGCAATCCGGAGAAACAGCGGATACTTTGGCGGGACTAAGGGAAGCCAAGCGGCTAGGGTCGCGGGTTTTGGCCATTACCAATATGGTAGGCAGCTCGGTTGCGCGCGAGGCGGATGATCTTATTCTGACTTTAGCCGGGCCGGAGATTGCAGTGGCCTCGACCAAGGCTTATACCACCCAGCTTTTATCCCTTTACCTGTTGGCGATCTATCTGGCCCAGCAGAAAGGGAGTCTTTCCCTAAACGACCGGCTGGGAATAGTAGAGGCGATTTTAAATTTGCCGGCCCAAATTGAAAAGGTGTTAAATACGGAGACCAAGATTAAAGAATATGCCGAAAACTTCAAGAATTCGGAGGATATCTTCTTTATCGGCCGCGGACTGGACTATGCCGTATCACTGGAAGGCGCCTTAAAACTAAAAGAGATATCGTATATTCATGCCGAGGCTTATGCGGCCGGGGAATTAAAGCACGGCACCCTAGCCTTGATTGTGCGGGGAGTTCCGGTCTTTGCCGTGGTCACTCAACCGGATCTTTACGATAAGATGGTTAGCAATATCAAAGAGGTAAAAGCCAGGGAAGCGACTGTAGTGGCGCTGGCTTTGGCCGGAGATCATGAAACGGGAAAATCGGTTGACTATTTGTTGCACATTCCGCTTACCCATACGATGTTGACCCCGATTCTGTCCGTGGTGCCGCTGCAGCTATTCGCTTATTACGCCGCCAAGGCCAGAGGTTGCGATGTGGATAAGCCGAGGAATCTGGCGAAGAGTGTGACGGTGGAGTAAAAAAGCTCTATTGCTTGATCGTTTGTTTAAAGTAATGTTTTTCATCCAAAGCCAAGGGTTTCCTTGGCTTTGGAATTATATACAATCGGTAATGTAATAAAATATGACATTGAAACGGAAATATATCACAACTAAACAGACGGGCGCTTGTTTGAATCACCATGACTTTTATACGCTGAGAAAAAAAACGGGTCGTTGTTATGATGCCCCGGTTTTTCGTTGTTTTAGGAAGGAATTGAAAATTAGGAAGGGATGTTTTTTTGCTTCCCCTTTCCGTACTAAAAAAGTGGAAAAAGAAAAGCCGGTTAAGACCGGGCTATATTTGTTTGATTGTTGGTGTATTCCCGGCTATGGTATAATTAAAATCGGGATGATGATTCCATTAAATTAATGAACCTATAACTATAGTGTTAAAGTCTTAAGGTTGAAAGGAATTTTGAAAGGGAGAACAGAAAATGGTTTGGGAAGAAGCAAAAAAGCCTATCCTAACCAATGGTTGATAATTGAAGCATTGGAAGCCCATACTCAAGAAAACGATATAAGAGAAATTAGAGGTATTGGCGGCACAGAATATGTTTATGAGAAATATATTAATAGTCTAAAAGTAGGGTTGAAGGAACTGGCCCAATTTAAAATATAAGTAGGAGATATGGATTACGAATTTGATATTGATGGAATTATTGGGTATGATTTTTCACTCAAATCAAAAGTTATTATAGATCTTGATAAAACGCTTCATGAATAAGTAATACCAATATAAATTGGCGGCCTTATTAGAGCCTTTTTGAGTTCCTAATCATACTTTTAATTAAATGTATTAATTTCCCCGGTTTATCTTCCACCATAACTCCGTCGATGCTTTCAAACTCCTTCATCAAAGGAGCGCTAATCGACGAGCTTTTAGTGATACCCAATATTTGACTGGAATAAACACTCCGGTGGCCGGCGGCGATGTAACTTACCACGCAGGCGACTGCCGCCAAGGAACCGATCTGGGGACCAAAGATTTCAATGGCCATAACCGAGGCCGCTATAGGCGTATTGGCCGCTCCGGCCAGTAGCGCGACCATGCCGATAGCCGCAAAAACCGCCGGATTTAAATGAAACAGATGAGCGAAGGTGCTGCCGGCTGTTGATCCGATGAAAAAAATCGGGGTCAGGATGCCGCCGCTCCCGCCCATGCTCAAAGTTATTGAAGTAAAAATAGTTTTCCACAAAAAGCCCAATGCCGGAACCTGTCCGCCTTTGATCGCCGCCTCAATGGTATTGACCCCCAGCCCCAAATAGCGCGGTGAGAAGACCAAGGCCAGCAAAACCAGGACAGCCCCTCCGATTAGTCCTTTAAACGGCTTCCAGATCATCAATTTTTGAGAGTAGCGTTCTGCCAGTTTCAGGGTTTCAACCAGCATCAAAGCGACAATTCCAAAAAAGAGGCCGCTTAATAAGACCTCAATGAATAGAACTTGCGAAAAATGAGTCAAGTGAATTGTTTGATGGAAATAGGCGATGCCGAAAGTTTTTGCTATTTGATATCCGACTATAGAGGCCATTAATGAAGGGAAAAGTACATCCTGCATGATTTGGCCCAGGACTAATACTTCAACCCCAAACAAGGCCCCGGCGATCGGAGTGCCGAAAACCGTGGCAAAACCGGCACTGATACCGCAGATAACCAGTTTTCGATGATCTTCTTTACTAAGTTTAAATAAATCCGCCATTCCCGAGGCCAGCCCGGCGCCGATTTGAGCGCAGGGGCCTTCTTTGCCGGCGGACCCGCCGCTGGCGAGAGTAATTACGGTGGCCACCAGTTTAACGGGGACAACCTTGATATCGATCCGGCCCCAGCGTTTATGGACGGCTTGAATTACTTTTTCGGTTCCATGGCCTTCGGCGTCCGGCGCTAAATATTTAACAAGCAGACCGCTTAAAAACAGAGCCAACGGCAATAGCAAAAAATAAAGGGGATTTACCAGCATATAAGCGCTGCTCCACCCCAGTGTTTTTAAAAAAACAGTTGAGCCCAACCCGACTATCGCTCCGGTTAGAACGGCTAAGACCGCCCATTTGAGGATGCTGACAAATAAAACCGTCTCTTCAACAAAGGTCTTCCGCATACATATCCCCTTTTCCATTCGAACCCGACAATTTTTTAGATCATTGTATAATGCTATTACTTCTAACGGTGATTTTCAAGTTCTAATCATTATGGTTAAAAGTATTGTAATAAATCCTGAAATTTTTTGATCCCGAATAGGCGGTAAAC
>JBLNCU010000204.1:0-14970 GCA_050260935.1 Bacillota bacterium | reverse complement strand
TGATGGTCAACCGGGGAGATACGCCGCACAATTCGACGTCCTGGTCTCATTGGCCGGCGCGCCGCGAGGGCCGATTCGCCGTCCATGGGCGCGCTACTTTGGTTGTAATTTATATTTGGCCGATGGCCGCCGTCAGAAAGATCGGCTTCCGGTGTCTCCGGTATGTGTTATATTGGGTCAACCGGCTAAGGCGTCCTGCCGGGCCGGTGTAAAAGGTTAGAAGGAAAACAAGAGGATTTTTCATCCGTGAAAAATCCTCTTGTTCGTTGTTGGGCTATTTTCCTTTCTTTTCATTTTATGGGGTCAATCCGTCAAGTGGCGCTCTTATCCTCCCTGGCTCCGTTGTGTCTGAAAGTGTGCCAGGTCCGGTACGCGCGAAAGTTAATTCGATGAAGCAGCCCTTGACGGCATTAAGGATGACCCCATTTCCCCCATATTTGTAAGGCCTAACTAAAGTGGGCCTATTAATTGAAAAAGGAGCGTGTTTGTTATGTTATTTAGTCTAGGTCAAGTGGTTGCAACTCCGGGGGCTTTGGAATCTTTAGAGAAAAATAATCTATTCCCGGACGTGTTTTTAAGAAGGCATTTGTCGGGTGATTGGGGAGATTTAGCGGCTGATGATGCAAAGATGAATGATGAAGCTGTGAAATCCGGAAAAGATCGTGTTTTTTCCGCTTATATATTACCGGACAAATCGAAAATCTGGATTATTACAGAATGGGATCGTTCGGTGACTACAATTTTGTTGCCTAGCGAGTATTAAGCGGAATGGCCCGGAGCAATCCGGGTTATTTGCTTTTTTAAGGTTTTTTTATGCGGAAACCTTCGGTACTGCCTCAATAAAATTAAATGGTGTGGTATTCGGCTGAACCGAAGGTTATATTGTAAAACTTATATGAGGTAAAATCTTGTGTGGGATTAGCCGCCGGCGCCACCTTAAAGTGGTTTTATTTTCAGGTTGGGCGCGGCGCCGGCGACTTTATTTCAGGGCGCCGAGCCAAAATTTCTCCGGGAAAGCACCGGGCAAATTTTGGCCGGTTAAGGTCGAGGATGTGGGTTAATTTTAGGAGTCTGCAGGTAACTTTAGCCTGAGAACAGGCGAACGTAAAATATGGGGCTTACTCGAAGAGATATTTATCCTTTGATGCTTAACATGAAAGGCTTAATTCCATCAATAACCTGGTCTATCCGTCAAATGTGGACACCTACGGTTTCCACCACTCACTTAAAATGAGTCATAAATCAGGGATCGTTCGTCCTTCCCGTTTCCTGGGTGCTTTTGGTTATCCGAATCGTTGGCAACACAGTGGTCAGGTTATATATCATGACCCTACTATTCGGCTAAAAAAGGAGATTTTTTATAATATTATAAATACAATTGGTTTATTATGAATTTGCTTATTAGGAATTTTATTAAAAAAACCTTTGATATGTATATATTTACCTTGACACGCTTTAATTAAGCATGCTATAATTGATATAGTTGACAGGGGTTAATTAAGCGTGTTATTATATAAAAGTGGGGATTTTTAATGAGAAGTTATTCTTCAAGAGAAGTAATTCAAATTATTGAAGCAGATGGATGGATACATTTTGATACCCACGGAGACCATTGGTATTATAAACATCCGATTAAAACCGGAAAAGTCACGGTAACGCATCCGGAAAAAGATATTTTAAAAGAAAATTTAAAATCTATATTTAAACAAGCCGGTTTCACACGTGAGGAAATAAAGGATTTATTATGGGGAGATCCTAACCATCCCAAAAAAGAAAAGGAAGGTAAAAACGATGGATAAAAAGAAATTTTCTGATCGACACTGTTTTCCCGCTATTTTTTATCATGAAGATAAAGGTTATTCGGTAGTTTTTCCGGATTTAGAACGGTTCGGGGCAAGTACTCAGGGTAAAAATTTTGAAGAAGCTCAAAAAAGAGCTCACGATGTATTAGGCATGGTTTTGTATTGGATGGAAAGAGATGGCGATGAAATTCCAAGGCCGTCTTTGCCAGAAAATATTGAGTGCTCTAAGAATGCATTTTTAATGATGATTGAAGTATTTATGCCTATTATACGAGATTATAAAGATCAAAAGGCAGTCCAAGTTAATTGCACAATGCCTAATTGGCTGAAACAAACTGCCGAGGCCGCCGGTATTAATTTTTCACAGGTTTTACAGTCATCATTAAAGCAGATTTTAGATATTAAAGAAAGACAACATATAAATCCCCCGGAAGATGATCGCCAAGCGGCGGTGGTTGAAAATTAAGTATAATAAGGATGGTTTTATCAATAAATAAATTAAGAGCAAAAAGGAGGACCTTTATTCTAAACAAGAAGATAATGACATTTTAAAAGTTTTACAGTAATAAGTGGCTGATTCTGGACTAATTATTTGTTTGTACAATGATTTATAACATTATGGCACCGAAGAATTGGCCCATTTGGAAATTATCGCTACCTTGGTATACAAACTGTTGAAGGACGCTAGTGTCGAGGAGCTGAAAGCGGTAGATTTAGCCGGCCATTATGCCGATCATGATCGGGCCTTGTTTTACGTAGATGCCACCGGTAATCCTTGGACCGCCGCTTATATTCAAGCCAAGGGGGACCCGGTAGCCGATTTACATGAAGATTTGGCGGCAGAACAGAAGGCTAGAGCTACTTATCAATGGTTAATCGATCTCAGTGATGACCCTGATCTCCGGGATACCTTAAATTTTTTAAGGGTGCGGGAGATAGTGCATTTCCAAAGGTTCGGGGAGACTTTGGACCTGGTTCAGGAATACCAGAACTGCAAACATTTATTTTAAAATCTTGAAACATGCAACTTTCCGGAATTTAAAAATTGAGAAGACCTGGAAAGGTTTCGGGTTTTATGACAGATAGTGGTTGAAGTAAACCTTAAGTTATGTTATAATTTTTTTTGTCAGTACTTAACTAGGCTAGATTTAGATAAATTTTTCTCCATCTTAAGCCGGTTTAGTTAGACATAAAAACGCCGTCAGGCTTATGAGGAGGATTTAGAATGCCTAGTGACAAAACTCTGGTTTGTAAAGATTGCCATCAAGAATTTACTTTTACAACCAGCGAACAAGAATTTTATGCGGAAAAAGGGTTCACCAATGAACCCGGCCGTTGCCCGGCATGCCGGCAAGCCCGGAAAAGCAATGATCGGGGCCATGGTGGACAACGCAATAATAGTTTCCGCGGCGAGCGGACCATGTATAATGCGGTTTGTTCCCGGTGCGGGGCTCAAACCCAGGTTCCCTTCCAACCCAAACAGGATCGCGAAGTCCTATGCAGGGATTGCTTCCGCCCAAGAAGCAACTACCGGTAATCGTCAAAAAAAGAACGCTGTGATTGTTCACAGCGTTTTTAATTATCCTGAATGATTAATCGGTTTTAGAGGATTGGTCAATAACCAACTCGTATGTAATTTCGGCATTTAAAGTTGCAGCTACCGGACAATATTTGGTCTGTGAAAGCTCGATGGCATGAAGCGCCTTATTATAATCTATATTGGAGCCGGTCATTCGAAAAATTAAATGGATTTTGGTAAATTTCCGCGGGTGTTCGGCGGCTCTCTCGCTGGTGACCTCAATTACAAAATCCTTCAACTCTATCTTCATCTTCCGGAGGATTGAAACTACATCAGCTCCGGTGCAGCCCCCGAGACCATATAAAATAAGCTCCATCGGCCTTGGCCCCGCGTCAAGCCCCCCAACCTCCGTTCCCACATCCACTTTTATTTGATGTCCGGAATCGCCGGTAGCCAAAAACCCCATTTTTTGATCCCAAATCAATCTGGCCCGCATAATCTGCCACCCCTCTAATTAAATAAAGCTTGTTAATCCTTAGAGTAATTAGGTAAAACATCTTATTGCCTTGGGAAAAATATACCATAATCTCGTGGTGATGAAAACAGATTTTTAAGCCATTAAATGCAGGGGAAATGGGTAAGATTCCGAATAATACCATACAGGGTATTGTTAAAGGAGGTAATGAAATGACTGGTCTTAATGAAAACATTTGCTTTAATGACGAGGCTAAGGCGGAGATCCTAGCCAGGCTGAAACGGGCGGAAGGACAGCTTCGCGGAATTCAAAAGATGATCACCGAAGAACGCTCCTGCCAGGATATGGTCATTCAATTAGTCGCCGTGAAATCGGCCATCTCTCAAATAGCGATGACCGTTTTAAGCAACCAGTTTATTCATTGTTTAAAGACGGAAATCGCCGCCGGGAAACCGGTGGAGAAGGTTAGCGACAATTTTGCCGAGATCTTCAAAAAGCTAATTTAGACCAGGATTTACAGGATTGAACGGATTACCCCGATTACCGGCGGCAATGCCGCCAGCCTAAGAAATATGCCGCTGAAAATTTAAAATTGCTTAGTTACCGGGTTTTAACGGTCTCTTCCCCAGCAAGGTGTTTAGGGAAACAAATTGGTATCCTTTGGACAGCAATCTTTCTATGAGATAGGGAAGAGCCTCCACAGTCTGGGAACGGTTTAAACGTCCATCATGAGCCAGAATAATTGCGCCCGGGAAGACGTACCGGATAACGCGGGCCGCTTTCTCACGGGGATTTTTGGCCGAAACATGTTCAAGAGTAATGGTTGACAAGATAATTTTTTTGTGTAATTCCCGGGAAGCGTTTAAGATGTTTCCGTTAATTTCCTCGTAAGGAGGACGGAAAAAGACCGGTGTCTTTCCGGTGGCATGTTTAATCTCCCAATCGGTCTCAATGATCTCCGCTTGGATATTAGAAAAGGGCAACTTGCTTAACCGGGGGTGGGAAAAGGTATGATTGCCAATAATATGTCCGGCCTTGATTTCGGCTCGCACCAAGTTGGGGTATTTATACACATTGACCCCTTCAATAAAAAAGGTCGCCGGGACTTTATATTTTTTTAGGATCCTTAAAATTTGCGGGGTGAAAACCGGATCGGGTCCATCATCAAAGGTTAAGGCTACTAGCTTCCGCTGGGTATAACCCATCCAGACCACATCCACTTTGTCGATTAGGGCTATGGTTTTTTCAAAGAATAGAAAACGGTTTGCCACCAACAAAATTAACAGTAAGCAAATAACCAGGCCAATTATAAAGAATAAACCAAGACGGTTTTTAAATGCTACTTTCATTAAACTAGAGTTTCCTCCAAAGGTTAACGGTATTTTTCATATTATAAGCAAAACTAAAACCGCCGACAAGGTTATTTTATTGCTGAAATAGTTCAAGGCGGGCGTTAAGGTTTTTTCTAGCAGGTGATGTAGATACTACCTATTACTGGGAAAGGGTATAGCAAATGTTAGAAATCGGTATTATTAAGGAGGGGTCCTGTTTTGAAGCTTAATGTATTAATAAACTGGAAAAAACCACTAGACAAACAGATCCGGACAAAAACAGGATCAGCCAATCGCTGCGCCTTGCTTTAAAAGTTTGCACGGTACGGGCTTCGGAATAGCACCTGGATTCCATGGCTAAAGCCATCTCGTCGGCCCGGTGAAAGATTTGCAAGAAAAGGGGGGGAACCAGGCAGGAGATCCGGCGTACCGGATTTTTCCGTCTTTCGATACACCGGGCTTTCTGGGCATCCGCGATCTCGGACACTTGATCAAAGATCTGCGGGACCAGCGCAAAGGTTAAAGCGAACATGGTTGCCACCCTGGTTCCCGGTATGAAGGGGATGGGCCGGAGCATCCATTCAATAGAGTCTTTCAATTGGGACAAAGTGGTGGTGCCGGTCAATATGACACATAGAATTAATATGAGCAGCAACCGCCAGCTAAAAGATAAACCGGAATACAGTCCCTCCCATGTAAGGCCGGTTACAGGTAAACCGGTAATAGGTGAGCCCGGCACGGTAAAAGAATGGACCACTACTACTATTCCGGTTATCCATAAAAAGTGCCGCAATTCGTAAAATAACCTTTTAAAGGGCAGTCGCGACCCAATGAAGGCTATAATTAATACAATGGTTAATAAAATGAGCCCGAATATTTTAGTAGAAATGCCTAAGGAAATACTGAGTAAGACCATACAGAAGAGCTTTACGCGGGCGTCCATTTGATGAATAAATGAGTTTTTAGGCTGGTAATGAAAGAGGTTTAGCTCAGCCATGACATGGTTTCCACTTTCCGGTTATAACCATAAGGTTTTTTTATTCCATAGTCTTCGAGTTTGGCAATTAAGCGTTCGGGCTTATCGTCTTCAACGAGGCGCCCTTTTTCCATAATCAGCAAGCGGTTGGCGTGAGCCAGTACTTTCTCAAGCTCATGGGTGACCAAAATGATCGTATGCCCATTGCCATTGAGCGCTACCAGCTGCTTTAACACCTGAATCCCCCCGGGATAGTCCAACCCGGTAAAAGGCTCATCAAAAATGATAATCCGCGGTTTCATGGCCAGAACCCCCGCCACTGCCAGTTTTCTTTTCAGGCCTCCTGAAAGTGCATAGGGCTGGTAATTGGCAAAAGCGCTCAAACCTACCGCTTCAAGGGCTTCTTTTACGCGGGACTCGACTTCGGAGCGGGACAAGTTGAGGTTTTCGGGGCCAAAAGCCACATCTTCAGCCACGGTTTGCCCGACAATCTGACTGTCGGCGTTCTGAAAAATCAAACCAATCTTTTTTCTGGCATCGACAAGATCTTTGACAATCGGCTTTCCTTCTAGAAGCACCCGGCCTTTGGTGGGGAGAAGAAGACCGTTAAAATGCCTTACTAAAACGGTTTTCCCGGAACCATTAGCCCCGGCTATTACTATAAACTCCCCCTCCCGGATGGCCAGGTTAATATCATCAACAGCCACTGTGCCGTTGGCGAAAATGTGTGTCAGGTGTTGGGTTTCGAGAATATTCATTCAATACTTCGCTCCGGCGCTGAATCCGAAATAACCTGTTTAAAAAAGGGCCGGATAACTTGGATTACGGCTAAGGCTGCCACGATTTTGATGGCGTTTCCGGCAATGAAAGGTATGAGCCCTAGTATCAGCGCCTTTCCCCAGCTAATCTTCAGTATTAACTTTAGCCAGGCGATTCCAAAAGCGAAGATAAGTACATTTCCGGCAATCAGCGCTAATAAATCTTTTAAAAAGATGAATTTGCCTTTTCCGGCGCTCAATCCCATCACTAAGCCGCCCGCCAAATAACCAATTAAAAAACCGCCCGTGGGACCGAGGAAAACGGCTAATCCGGCTTTGCCGCCGGCAAAGACCGGCAGGCCGAGTAGGCCCAAAAAAAGAAACAACCCCACACTGGCGGCTCCCCAAATAGTACCCAGACACAATCCGGCCAGCATTACAAAAAAGTCCGCCAAAGCGATGGGCACGGGACTAAAAGGGATTGGAAAGCTAAGATAGCCTCCTATTATTATCAAGGCCGTAAAAAGAGCTGCAAAAACAGTCATTCGAAGGTTTGACGTCTGGCTCATCGGGACGCTCCTTTGGCAATATTTGTATTTCATAGTTGGCGACCTGTAACATTATAAATTTTACTCAGTTATTGGACAATTGTCAACCGCAATTAATTTAATGGTTTACAATTATATGATAACAACCTTGTTAAGCCGCTAGTATTTCCGTATTCAGCTTAAAATCGACTCTTAAGAAAAAATGGGAGGGTTTCCAACCCCTCCCATTAACAATTTACGAACTAGAGCGCAAGCGCTTTGAGTCGTTCCATTGCTTTTTCAGTGTTTTCCCGGCTGCCGAAGGCGGTCAACCGGAAGTAACCTTCACCGCTGGGGCCGAATCCGGCCCCCGGAGTACCAACGATCTGTATTTCATGGAGCAATTTATCAAAGAATTCCCAGGAGGTCAGATTTTTGGGAGTCTTCAGCCAGATATACGGGGCGTTTATCCCGCCGTAAACTTTGAATCCCAGGTTTTCTAAGCCCTTTCTGATTATTCCGGCGTTAGTCATATAATAATCGATTATTTCCCGGATTTGTTTTTGACCTTCCGCAGTATAAACGGCGGCGGCGGCGGCTTGCACCGGGTAGGAAACGCCGTTGAATTTGGTGGTCTGACGGCGCAGCCAGAAACGGTTAAGATCGCGGGCTCTCCCGGCTTTGTCATAGGCCATCACGGTCTTCGGGACCACTGTGAAAGCGCAGCGGGTTCCGGTAAAACCGGCGGTCTTGGAGTAACTCCGGAATTCGATGGCCACTTCTTTGGCGCCTTCAATCTCATAAATGCTATGGGGGATATCGGACTCCCGGATATAGGCTTCATAAGCGGCATCATAAAGAATAAGCGCTTTATTTTTACGGGCATAATCAACCCAGGTTTTCAACTCATCCCGGCTGAGGGTCATTCCGGTCGGATTATTCGGGAAACAAAGGTAGATAAGATCGACTTTTTCCCTGGGGAGCTCGGGTTTGAGCCCATTGGCCTCGGTGCAAGGGAGGTAAACAAGGCGCTCATAGCGGCCATCATCCCTTAATTTACCGGCCCGGCCGGCCATCACGTTACTGTCCACGTATACCGGGTATACCGGATCAGTTACAGCCACTATATTATCAAGGCTAAAGAGTTCCTGAATATTGCCGGTATCGCATTTGGCCCCGTCACTGATAAAGATTTCGTCTTCCCCCAGTTCCACTCCGCGGGGTTTATAATCATGTTCAATAATTTTTTGGCTTAAAAAAGCGTAGCCCTGTTCCGGGCCATAACCTCTAAATGTCCGGGCGTCACCCATCTCGGTTACGGCTTTTTGGAAAGCTTCGATGATTGCCGGCGGCAGCGGCCTGGTAACATCGCCGATCCCCAGCCGGATGATATCGGCGGCTGGGTGTTCTTCTTTATATTTATTAATTCTCCTGGCGATCTCCGAAAAGAGATAATTGCCGGGGAGCTGGAGATAGTTTTCATTGATTCCGGCCATGATAACCAATCCTTTCGTTGATTAATACCAATTTGTATTCAAATAAGTAGTTTTGAATGCACGGGCATAATACCAAGTGAGCATTCATAAGCGAGATAAAGTGTATATTTGAATGCAACCTGGTATAAATATTCTGGTTAAAAATTCGCGATTTAGCCAAGAAACCCTTTTCTTGATTTAAGTCTCCGCCAGCTTCCGAAAGATCTCGGCCATGGTGGCTTCCTGGGAATGGACCGAGATTATCCGCTGTTCCCGGTAGAGATCCCGGATTAGGAGGAGGTTTTCGGTTGACGGTTCCAGCAAGCGCTCTTTGATCTCATGTCCCTCGCGGTAGGTTATTTTTAAAAGAGGGCTGCCGTATTTTTCTTTTAAATTGTAGGCATCGGAAAGCACGATTAAGCGGCCGTGATTAATAAAACCGATATCGTCACAGAGTTCATCCACCTCTTCCATATCGTGGCTGGTTAAAAGGATGGTTAGTCCTGCTGATTTCAGTTCCAGTAAATAATCACGGATGATTCTTGAGGAGACCGGATCCAAACCCGAACAGGGTTCATCCAGAAAAAGAAGGCGTGGCCGATGGATTAGAGCGCGCAAGATTAATATCCTTTGTTTCATTCCTTTGGAATAGACCTTAACCGGCTCGGAGGCGCGTTCCCAGAGATCCATCCTTTCCAGCAGGGGTTTAATAGCGGTTAAAGGCTGGTTGTAAAGCTTGCAAAAGATGGCCAGGTTTTGATAACCGGAGAGATGTTCGAAGAGGTTCGGCTTTTCAAAGACCACTCCAATCTGCCGGTGGATCTCCTTGGCCTCGGTACGGAGATCATATCCTAAAATAGTGGCTGTGCCGGCAGTCGGTTTGGCCAAGCCCATGAGCATTCTCATGGTAGTTGTTTTTCCAGCCCCGTTTGGCCCCAAAAGGCCCAATGTTTGGCCGGATTTAACCGTAAAGGACAGATTATCGACCACGGTACGGGTTCCGTACCGTTTGGATAGGGAGGAGACTGTAACCACATTTTGTAATACAGGTGAGTTTTTTTGTTCCACGGCTACCCCCGCTCAGCATGAAATTTAACTCTATAGTTTGCGCTGAAAGGTAACTAAAAGTCGGCCTTATATTTCAAAACAATGGAAATCAGGACTAAAACCAATCCTGCTTCGAGGATCAGCCCAGCCCCATCAAAAAGTAGCGTTGAATTGACGGGGTTTTTCAGCAAGGCTTGGTCCAAACCACTTAAAACTAAGTAGGACGGGAAGACCCCTAAAATACTCTTCCAACTAAAGGAGAGATCTTTGAGCATCAACGGCACGGCGGAGATTATATATACCAAGGTGGCCATGGTCCTGGCAAAAAGCGCTCCAGGGGTGAATAAACCGATTAAAATGGAGATGGCCGCATAGATTAGGCAGCCTAAAAAACCAAATATCAGCACAGTTAACAGGTTGATATCCGGTTTGATCAATGCCAATGTAAGAAGGATGCCTCCTATCCCGACACAGGAGTTCCAAAACACTTTCGCTAATAAATAGTTTGATAGAGTCATCGGCGAAACAACAAGGGAATGCAAGGTTTGTTTTTCTTTTTCATCAGCGATAGCCGCTGCCGCTTGAAGTAAGCAAACTGTTAATATTATTTGAATCAGCCAAATAGGTAGGGATATCCACCGGGCCGGGACCGTCCTGTTGATAAAGGACAACTTGACCTGAGGGAGATTTTTGGGGGCATATGCCTTTACCAAAGCAAGGTTGATCGCGTCCACAATCAAGGTCATTTCTTTGGCTTTGGTCTTGTCAACCAATAATTTGATCTCCCCACCCGCTAAAGAAGTATTTAAAAGTATCCCGTCTATTTTCCCTTCAGAGAGGGCTTTTTTGGCTTCGTCAAGACTTCGGCGGGCGGATAGTTGTAAATGAGGGCCGCTAAGAATTTGGCGCAAGGGTTTTTGTAAAGATCCATGGTAAGCAATGGTGAATACTTCCGACTCAGCCTGATGGTAAATGACCGTGAATAAAAAAGTGACAAATAACGGCAAAACCAGCACCACAATCCAGGATTTGCTGGAAAAGAACTCCAAAAAATCTTTTTGCAGCAAGACTCCAATTCTTTTTAATCCCATCTGACCCTCGCGCTAAAAATTTTCCCTCTCATGAAAATACAGGCCCATTGAACCTGTATTTTCTGGATTAGGTATGTACTTTGTTAATTATAGCTCGTGCTTCATAAAGTACCACAATAGAAAGACCACTGCGATGACGCCGACTATTTCCATTAATATCACCTCTTTTAAATTGTTTAAGGAATATAATTCGGGGAAAGGTCGATTTTTCCTTTTTAGATTACCTAGAAAAAATTACTATTAATAAATGCTAAATTTGCCGGCAAGGCCAGGGATATTCAAAGCAAACCCTTCCGGTCCCATTGGAATTTGAATTTATGGATGAGCGTTTAAAAAAATCCCTTGCCGGTTTCATCGTTTTTAGGATAAATGTTGGCCGGAACCGGGGAGGATTTTTTAGAATAATGTCAAAGATATATAATAATTTTGTAGTAAATTTGTAGTAACGGTGATATAATGAAGATCGAAATCCGGGGCGTGGAAGCTTTAAGCTTTCGGGAGCGCCAGGTAGTGGTATTAAAGGAAACAGGCGAGTCCACCGAAAATATAGCTAAGAGGTTGGGCATTACCCAAAGTTCGGTGGCGACTCTATATAACCGCGCTAAGACTAAAGGGTATGAAGTGGTTATTATCCTGCCCGGAACTTCGCTGGGGTTGGCCGGGGCGGAAGAGAAGGAAGGAGAATAATCCAGGAATGAAGCAAGTTCCGGTAAATTTTAATTATCAAAGCCAATTGGCTGAAAAATACAACTCTAACCCCACTGTAAAGGTTGTTAAAAAGAAGTGGCGCTTTAAACCTCGCTCTTTACGGCCTTTTTTCTTTTGGGGCTTGGCGTTATTCATCGGTTTTAAAATTACCGTGCTGCCGCTTTGCGAAGGGATCTACGGTTACTATGTAAATAATAAGGAACTCCGCCAGTTAAAAGCTGAATATCATGCCATGCAAAAACAACTCGACAGAATGAAGAAAAAAAGGGACTACATGAGGACCCCTGCTTATGTTGAAGAAAGGGCCCATGAGATCGGTTTGGTAAAGCCGGAAGAAGCCCAAATGGTGGTAATGGAAGGGGCTTCTCCAGGCGCCGTGATTGTTAAACCCAAGAAAAAGGCAGTGGAGATCGGCGATTAAGATTTGGTGATTACCGAAAATGGTGTAAACTTTAACCCATCTGGATGATTCCGGATGGGTTTGTGCTATTTCTTTATCCCCGGCGTGGATTTTCTGTTGCCTTTTAGCTCAGCTCTAAGGTATAATTTGTTTCAGGCAATTTGTCGCCAAACTTTTTGATCTCCAAACAAAGATCAGCGCTTTTTAAAACTCCACCAAAGCACAGTAAAGGAGCCTCGTCATGGACCTAATCAAAGTAATAGCTCTGGAATTTAAAATTTCTCCGCGCCAAGTTGAAAATACAGTAAAACTTTTGGATGACGGGAATACGATTCCGTTTATTGCCAGATACCGGAAAGAAGCCACCGGGGAATTGGATGAGGAGCAAATCAGGAATATTGAAGAGCGTTTAATTTATTTGCGCAACTTGGAAGCCAGGAAGGAAGAGGTTTTACACTCAATAGAGGAGCAGGGGAAACTGACCCCGGAGTTGGCCGAGGCTATTAACGGGGCTACCAAAATGCAGGAAGTGGAGGATTTATACCGGCCTTATAAGCCGAAGAAGCGGACCCGGGCTATGATCGCCAAAGAACGTGGCTTGGAACCGCTGGCCGACCTGATCTGGAATCAGCAGGTTGAAACCGGGACCATTGATGAATTGGTAGCTCCATTTGTCAATCCGGAGGCGGGAGTGGAAACCGTGGCCGATGCTCTGGCGGGGGCCAGGGATATTATCGCCGAGAAAGTCTCGGATGATCCGGATTACCGGAAAGCGCTCCGGGAATTCTTATGGGATCAGGCGGTAATTGCTTCCGAAGCCAAAGAAGTCAAAGCAGGTAAGAATGAAAAGGAAGCGGAAGCCGCTGAGTTGGACGAATACCGGATGTATGCCGAGTTTAGAGAACCGTTGAAAAAGGTTCCGCCCCACCGGATCCTGGCTTTAAACCGGGGTGAAAAAGAGGGAGCTTTAAAAGTCGCTGTGGAGGCTGATCATGAAGAATCTTTGAACAAATTGAATTTTTTAATAATAACCAACCGAAAATCGCTTTTTACTTCGGAACTTGAGGAGGCGATTAGCGACGGTTACAAAAGGCTGCTTTTTCCCTCATTGGAACGGGAATTGCGGGCCGCGCTCACTGAAACCGCTGAAGAGCACGCCATCAAGGTATTCGGATTGAACCTGCGCAACCTTATTTTGCAGCCGCCGGTGAAGGACTTGCGGGTCATGGGGATTGACCCTGGCTACCGGACCGGTTGTAAAGTCGCGGTAGTGGATGAGACCGGCAAACTCCTCGATACGGTTACAATTTACCCGCACCCGCCGGTTAATAAGTGGGATGAAACTCTGGCTGTCTTGGGAAAACTGGTTCAAAAACACCGGGTGAATTTGATTTCCATCGGCAACGGGACGGCCTCCCGGGAGACCGAGACCTTGGCGGCGGAGTTGATTCACATACTCGGGGCTGAAAAAACCGCCTATTGCATAGTCAGTGAGGCCGGAGCCTCAGTTTATTCCGCTTCCAAACTGGCCAAGGAGGAGTTCCCGGAGCTGGACGTCTCAATGCGGGGGGCGGTCTCAATCGCCCGCCGGATCCAGGATCCGCTGGCCGAATTGGTAAAGATCGACCCCAAATCAATCGGTGTCGGCTTGTACCAGCACGATGTGGATCAGAAAAAACTGGGGGAGACTCTGGGCGGGGTGGTTGAATCCTGCGTAAACTATGTGGGAGTAGATTTAAATACGGCCTCTCCTTCGCTTTTACAATATGTGGCGGGATTACAGCCCGCGGTCGCTAAAAATGTGGTCGCCTTTCGGGAAGAGAACGGTAAATTTAAAAACCGGACCCAATTGAAAAAAGTAAAACGTTTGGGAGAGCAGGCTTTTGTGCAGGCGGCCGGGTTTTTAAAGATAAGCGACGGGGATGAACCGTTGGATGCCACCGCCGTCCACCCGGAGTCCTATGAAATCGCCCGTAACCTATTGACCAAGCTGGGCTTTGCTCCGGAGGATATTTTAAATAGGGATCGTTTGGCTTTATTAAAGACGAAACTCCAGGATGTCAATGTCGATAAAACTGCCACGGAACTGGGTGTCGGTAAACCGACTCTCAAGGATATCATCGACGCCTTGTCCAAACCCGGCCGCGACCCCCGCGAGGATATGCCGAAACCGATCTTCCGGAATGATGTATTAAAGATGGAAGATCTGAAACCCGGGATGATAATGACCGGGACAGTCCGAAATGTGGTTGATTTCGGGGCTTTTGTCGATATCGGGGTTAAACAGGACGGATTGGTCCACGTTTCCGAGTTGAGCGATAAATTTGTCAAAAACC
Source organism: Bacillota bacterium (assembly GCA_050260935.1). Lineage (GTDB taxonomy): Bacteria > Bacillota > UBA4882 > UBA8346 > UBA8346 > UBA8346. Next base: position 525 of record JBLNCU010000204.1, on the reverse strand, counting down.
CCACCGATCTGGTAGCGGTCGGGGATATCGTTGAAGTTAGGGTTAAGGAAGTTGATTTGGTCCGGAAGCGGATTGCCCTCTCGATGAAGAAAGAAGTCAGCGGGGATGCTCCCCAAAAGCCGGTTGAGGTTAAAGGGAAAAGGTTGCCGGAAAGGGGCGCCACCCTGGAAAAACCAGCGGTTGAGAATAAGAATATTACTAGTAATTCATTACGGGAGAGTCTTTTGAAGGCCGGGTTTAAAGTGAAATGAAAAATCCACCTCTTCATGCGAGCGGCGAATGACTTCGGCCTACAATCGTATACAGCCAATATTTGGGTTATAATGGATTTAAAGTTGGGAAGTAAGGAGTATCAATGATGGAGTCGGATTTTAAACATTGCCGACCAGGCGAAATATAGGGAATTGGGTTCGATTTGCCAACGATTTGGCATCACTTTGCTCTACTTGTTTGGCTCCCAGGCGGCTGATTTCCGGCCTTTTCTTGAACGGTATCTCCGGGAAGTGTTAGAGGAGGTATAAATGT
>JBLNCU010000203.1:0-2564 GCA_050260935.1 Bacillota bacterium | reverse complement strand
TTCAAAACGAGGAGAACCAGTTGGTTCCGGCGCATCTCCGGGATTCCTCACATCCGGGCGCCGGGAAGCTGGGAGACGGCGTTGGTTATAAGTATCCCCATGATTATCCGGGAGGTTTCGTGGAACAGACTTATTTACCTCCCAATATAGCCGGGCGCAAGTATTACCGGCCGACCGATCGCGGCCGCGAAAAGGAGATCGCCGAATATTTGGAGAGGCTTAGAAATAAGTAGGTCTTTTATTCAGGCTGATGGGTACAGGAGCCGGGAGCTACATTGAACACTTATAATTATATCGTATTAACGCTGGAAATTTGAGCCAACCCCCTATCTCGCTATGGGGGCGGATGTTTGGACGCCTAGGCGCTTTGCTGACAATGAAAACAAATAAGGTCTTTGTATTCCGGCTTATTAGTAATAGCTAAATTCCGCCATTCCTAGACCATGTTCAGCCCTGGCGCCCCACTCACCAACTAATAATTCTCTTCTATCCATATAAAACCTGACCTTCATCAATAATAAATGCCGCCTTGGCATCACGCCATTCATCGATTTCTTGGGGAGTAAAAACCAACAAGTCCAGGGGGATGCCGATTCCTCTTGGATATTTCCTTATCTCACGCCCTCTTTGAAGGCTTTTCTGCGGCATGTCTTTGATTACTAATAAATCAAGATCGCTATCATCATTAGGATTACCGTTAGCGTAAGAACCAAATAAAATTACTTTATCGGGGTGGACATTTTCCACAATGGCCTCCGCCGCCTGATTAATTTGTTCTTTTGTAATCAAGTTGTTCACTACCAATGGTAATCTTAAGTTATTTTAGCTTATTATATTCCATGGGTGTATCTCTATCCTTTTTTTGCTTATTTTCAATGCAACTTCTTTAAAAGCCAGGCTATATTTTCACCCAGGGTTTCCATGGTTTTCAGTCCTTCGGCGTCCGCCTCCACCTCGCCGGGCTCCCGGCCGAGCCCGATATTCCAGTAACTCGAACCGGGGACGATCATCTCATTGATTAAAAAGAAATCGTTGATGGCGTTGAAAACATTGATCGCTCCGGCCCGCCTCATTGTCACTATTGCCACGCCAACCTTTCGCCTCAAAGGATTGCCGTTACCCCTGGCAATATAGCCGCAACGATCGATGAGGGCTTTTGTTTCCGCAGTTAAATTGGCGAAATAGGTCGGCGAGCCGATAATAATCCCGTCGGCGGAAAGCATCTTGGCAAAATATTCGTTCATATTATCGGTGTCCACGGCGCACTTCAGGTTTTGATTTTTCCGGCATTGCAAACAGGCTGTACAGCCCCGGAGCGGTTGGCCGGTGATATCAATCAACTCGGTGGCGATGCCGTTTTTCTCAATTTGACGGCAAGCGTGTTCGATCAGCTTGACAGTGTTGCCGTTCCTGCGCGGACTGCCGTTAAAGGCGACGACTTTCATCGGGATCTCTCCTTTATTCCAATAATCCTGGAGTTTATTTTGTAAGTCTGTAAACAAAATTGTATCATATTCGGGGCGGCTTTTTAAGTAGTCCCTCTCACCACGGTTAACAGGCTAGCCGCGGGCGGGAGGAAGATAGATTGGGGGTGAGGCCCGGAAACAAGGCTTTCATTAGTGTCTAATTAACCGCCTTTCCATTACAGGTCCCGCGAATATAATTCCTCGACATGACGCTCACCTCTCATGCCTTTAAAAGCCAATACGGTTTTCAATGGCTTCCGAGCAATCCCATGCTATCCAAAACTCCGGCCACGCTAGCTAAAATTATTAAGAACACCAGTGTAAAAGCTAGAATGTTCCACAGACGGGCCGGCCTTTTGTACCAGGCGGGCAGCAATATGGAAAACAACAGGGAGTAGGCTAAAGACTCCGGTAAACCATGTAAATGTTCGGAAATGGAGATTTTGGTGTAAATTAATCCTTCAAAAGTTCCGGGGCCCGGCACTTGCGGCGAAAATACGGCAAAGCCGAATATAAGAAAGAACAACTTCATCCAGCCGGTTTTGCCGGTTAAAAACACTGATCTGAACGGAAAAAGAAAGAGCGACATGAAAAAGCCGTTGACCACCTGTAAACCGGCCCCGGCGGCGACTGTCGCCGAATTCGCGGGACGCATCAATAAGGCCATAGTTCCGGTGTCATAGTATTGCCGATAGTTTAGAAAGATAAGCGCCAGTATACCCGCAGCAAAATAAGAGATCACATGGAGCGACAACACCCGCCAGCCAAAAGTCGGGTAAGCCTGTTGATTCTCTTTCATATTTCTTCCCCTTTCGGATTTATTATTGGGGCAACCTTAATCGTCTACGGTTTTATACAAATTATTCCATAAGTTCGCCATTATTCCTTCTGGGAAGTTTACTCGGAAAGGGAATGTTCAAGGAGGTTTTTCTTTAATATAAACAATTATTGTAATCTTCCCAAAATATTAGTTACAATATAAACGACTGGCTATGGTTGCCAAAATGACTATGCTTATTGAGATACAGGAGTCTTTAGCTGCTGCGGAGATTGAAAAGGATACGGCTGAGAGACTCAATGCCTCTATTGCATATGCGC
>JBLNCU010000202.1:0-3442 GCA_050260935.1 Bacillota bacterium | reverse complement strand
GGGCCGGTTATAATTTACAAAAACAGCTGGGAGTTATTTTAGCTGCCGTTAAAGAGCTGGGAATCCCGGCGGAGATAAACGGCAGAAATGATCTGATCGCTGGCGGAAGAAAATTTTCGGGAATGCTTTTTGCTTCCGGAAAAACAACGCTCTTCATCACGGGACGATCCTGATCTCCAGCAATCTCGGGAAACTGGTTAAATATCTCAAGGGTACCGAGGAAAAAATCCGGACTAATGGGGTTGAGTCGGTAAGAAGCCGGGTGGTAAACCTCAGCGAATTTTATCCCCCGCTTACCGTCGCCATGGTGAAAGAAGCGCTCTATCGCCAGTTTATCCGGGTATACGGCGAAAAACGGCTTGACTCTTTACCGGAGGTGCGAAGCGCCGGTTCCTTGGATCAAAGCACCGTTCAAAAGCTTTATCAAAAGTACGCCTCATGGGAATGGCGTTATGGCGAAGCCCCCAAATTTGACATGGAGATCTCCACCCGCTTTGAATGGGGACGCATTGAAATAGAGATGAAATTGGAAGCCGGAATCATCCGCGAGGCGGTTGTCTATTCGGATACCGGGGATGGATCGTTTATCAGCGGGCTGTCTCAGGCTTTGATAGGCAAGACTTTAAATGCGCCGCTGATAGCCGAGGGCATTCTTTATATGGACGCGGGCCCCGATAAACGGCGGATGCAAAAAGATGTTGCCCAATGGATTTTGGCAAAAGGCTTTTAATCAAGTCCGGTATTTGAATAAGAGGAGCTAACTTTACATTAAAAAATCCGAAGGGGATGCCGTTATGAGTTTGAAACAGGATTACTTGGAGCAGGCTAAAGCGGTGCTAAAGATCGAGGCCAAGGCAATTCTCAACCAGGCGGACGCCTTGGGGGAGGATTTTTGTCGGGCGGTGGAGCTAATCCTGAAGAGGACCGGCCGGGTTGTGGTTACCGGAATGGGTAAATCCGGTTTGATCGGCAGGAAAATCTCCGCCACCCTCGCCAGTACCGGTACGCCTTCATTTTTTCTGCATCCGGCGGAAGGAATCCACGGCGATCTAGGGATGGTTACCCCCGATGATGTAGTGATCGCAATTTCCGGAAGCGGCCAAAATGATGAAATTTTGGCGATAATGCCGACTTTAAAGATACTGGGAACTCCCGTCATCAGTCTGACTAGTTCTAAGAATTCGACTTTGGCGCTAAACAGCGACATTGTGCTGGAGGTCAAAGTGGGACGGGAGGCCTGCCCTTTGGGATTAGCCCCCACAGCCAGCACAACCGCTCATCTTGCCATTGGTGATGCTCTGGCGGTCACCCTTTTAAAGGCCAGGAATTTTACTGCGGAAAATTACGCATTGTTTCATCCTGGAGGCGCCTTGGGGCGGAAGTTGCTCCTGACCGTGGAGCGGTTAATGTATACTGGAGACAAAAATCCATTGATTCATCAGGACAGGGTAGTTCGTGACGCGGTATTGGTCATGGCCTCCCATGGCAATCACGGGGCGGCGGTAATTACCGACGACGCCGGCAAATTGGCCGGTATCATCACCGACGGCGATTTGCGCCGAATCTTTGAAGCTAACGAGGATCCGTTGACGCTTCCGCTCCGGCAAGTAATGACTAAAAACCCCAAAGTGATTACTAAGGATAAAATGGCCGCCGAAGCAATCCATATTATGGAAGAGAAAGAGATTACCGTCCTTCCGGTGGTGGATCCGGATGGATATCCAGTTGGGATTGTGCAACTTCATGATGTTATCCGGGGGCTGGCCGGGTTGAAATAATTTCGTGAATACCAGGATGAAAGGGTGATTGGAATGCTTAAACTGTTGGCGTTTGATTATGGGGCCAGTAGCGGGAGAGCAATCCTGGGTAAATTCGACGGCAACCGGCTCTCGCTGGAAGAGGTGAGCCGGTTTCCCAATGAGCCTGTGATGGTCGGGGAGAGCTTGTATTGGGATGTTCTGCGTCTGTATCATGAAATGAAGCAAGGAATCCTTAAATGCGTTTCCGGCGGCAACAAAGAGATCGCCTCAATCGGTATTGACACTTGGGGTGTGGATTTCGGCTTACTGGACGCCTCGGGAAAACTGCTGGCGAATCCCTATCATTACCGGGACAAAAATACGGAGGGAATGATTGAAGAAGCCTGCAAGATAGTGCCGCGAAGGGAGATCTATGAACAGACCGGGATCCAGTTCATGGTATTCAACACCCTTTATCAGCTCTTGTCGCTAAAAATCAACAACTCTCCACTGCTGGAGAAGGCTTCCGCCATGTTGTTCATGCCGGATTTATTCCGGTATTTCCTTACGGGGGAGAAAAGTTGCGAGTATACCATCGCCAGTACGTCGCAGATGCTCAATCCCAAGACCGGGGAATGGGCGCGGCCTTTGCTGGAAAAGTTAGGGATACCGCAAAATATATTGACCGGGATCGTTGATGCCGGGAACATTGCCGGAAAGTTGAGGACTACCGTCTCCGATGAATTGAATATCGGCGCCATTCCAGTGGTTGCGGTCGCCGAACACGATACGGGAAGTGCGGTGGTATCGATCCCGGCAATTGAAGGCCGGTATGCCTATTTAAGCAGCGGCACTTGGTCGCTTCTGGGGGTAGAGTTGGAAGAACCGCTAATCAACGATCTTACCTACAATTTGGATTATACCAACGAAGGCGGTTTAAACAGGACTGCAAGGCTGCTCAAAAATATTATGGGCCTATGGATATACCAGGAATGTAAAAGGGCTTGGGATAAGATGGGGGAAGAGGCGAACTTCGATCAATTGGAGGAAGGGGCTTTAAAATCCGAGCCGTTCAAAGCGTTAATCGATCCTGATGACGGTAGCTTCTATCATCCGGGAAACATGCCCGAAAAAATCCGCGATTTTTGCCGCCGGACCGGGCAAGAGATTCCGGGGACCAAACCGGAAATTGTGCGCTGTGTTATGGAGAGTCTGGCTTTAAAATACCGGATGACTTTGGAAGGCCTCGAAAAGATCGTCGGATACTCCATCCCGGTATTGCATATTGTCGGAGGCGGTTGCAGAAATGCTGTGTTGTCGCAGTTCACCGCCGATGCAATCGCCCGGCCGGTAATCGCCGGACCGGTTGAAGCAACTGCGGCCGGCAATTTAATAACCCAGTTAATCGCTCTCGGGGAAATAAAAAATGTGGCCGAAGGCAGAAAGATTATCAAGAATTCTTTCTCCACCTTTGAATACCTCCCGGCCAGCGGTTTAAGTTGGGAAACGGCTTATGAAAGGTTCTTGAAGATAAAAAAGGTCTAAATAAATTTTTTGATTTTTACGAAAGGAAAATAATGAGTGGTGGCGAATTATTAAATATGAAAGGGGTTTCATATTATATTATATGTAATATCCTATGTTCATCGGAATATTATTTATTGATATTCTGAAATACTTTTCAGAATGGAGCCGATTAAGTG
>JBLNCU010000201.1:0-12340 GCA_050260935.1 Bacillota bacterium | reverse complement strand
GGCCAGATATACTTGCCGGTGCCCAGGGCGACGTGATTCTGGCTTTGATACTCCTTGATCTGAGCCTCAACCTGTTTTGAGGTTTCTTCCAGCTCATCTAAGGATTCTTCAAGGGCCTTTTTATTGTTTTGTAACATTTCAAGTTCTTTTTGTTTAATCTTATTCAGTTGCAGCATTCTATCCTGCTCCGCCCTGGTTTGGGATTGCATGCTGAGGTACAAATTTTTCTTGTAGGCTAATTCCTGTTTCCTACTGGCGATCTCTTCTTTCTTTTTAGCAATCGTATCTTGCTGCGCTTGCAATGCTCTGATAACCTGCAAATCGCCTTGAATGTAATCACTAATCATCTCAAAACGAAAGATAAACTCGGCAAAATCTTTGGCGTTAAATAAAACCTCCAAGGAACTCTGATAGCCGTGCTTATATAAAGCCACCAGGCGTTGATCCAAAAACTTTTGTTTCCCGCCGACCAGAGTTTTAATCTTTTCCAACTCCGCCTGGGCGCTATTTAGTTGAGCCGAAATAACCGCTATTTGCCCCTCGGTGGCGCCCATTTTTCTATTTAAATCCTCCAAATTAGAGCTGGCCTTTTCCAGGTCTTTCTGAGTTTTTATCAAAGTCCCCAGCACTGAATTTTCGCGCCGTTTGGTATCGGACAACTGTTTTTTAGTCGCTTGAATCTGGGTTTGAATTTCATCTTTAGAGACTGCGAAAGCAGTGGCGATTCCGGCTGAAATTAATAAGCTTAATAAAAGAAAACGGCTTATTTTTTTCATTGTAGGCTCCTGATTCCGGCTTGGAATTTACGCTGAATAATCGCGGCTACCATTGATCATGAATAATTCCTACCAAGTACCAAACCTTTTCTTTCTCCTCCAGCGCTAGAAGGAGGCTTCGCCAATCGGTAGCGCGGTTAGTCTTGGGATCATATTCGCTGGAACGGTATTCGACAATAATGGCCTTGGGATAAACTTCGCCGCAATTACCGGCAGTAAAATCCTGACCCGGGTTTTGAAGGTAACTGATTTCAGAACTGTCGGCGTAGGCTTTGTCATAAATATATTTCTTATAATAATCAAGCGAAGTCAGCCTTATGGGCATACCGTTTTCATCGTTATAGCCCCAGATATACCTATGGTTATCTTTAAGAAAGCCGCCGATTTGCCCGGCGGAAAAAACCCGATCCCTTTTAAGATCCACGAAAGAATAGGGTGAGAAACGCAACCCTTTCTCCGGATGAACATAGCCGGCCAACTGTTGAAAATTTCCTTCTTTAAGCAGGGAAATAATCTTTTGCGCACGCCCGTTTAAGATATCTTTAAAACGGGACTCTTTTCGGAAATTTTGGGAACTGGTTGACGATAACGGCTTTTGAAGGGCGTTGCGGGTGGTTCGTAACATTTTCAACTCATTTTGAAGCTTTACGACCTTTTCTTGCAAGACAGCCTTTTCTTTAGCGGCGACTGCCCGTTGCCACCAATATATCTGAAAACCGGTAACAAGCGCCGTCACGGCCACCACGATAATAACAACGACAAATATGGAAAGCACCTTCGAGAAAGCCGATATTTCCAGGTTGTTATCCGGGGCCAACCCGTCTACCCCCTTTTTACCGGAGTTATTTAGAAATTAATTCGTTAAAGAAAGGATTTCTATTAAAGAAATTCGACATTACCGGAGAAAACCTTTAGCCGGTTTTTAAATTTCTTCCTATTCATCGGTCAAAGTTGCCGGTCTTTATCATTTGGCGATTTCCACATCCACATTGAAATTTGGCCTTAAGAAACCATCGGAATCGAGCAATGAAATTTCCACCGCGATATTGGTTTCCCCATTTTGTTTTACGGCCATGTCGGCAATCCTGATTACCCTTCCTTGATAATGATGGGAACTATCGGCTACCGGTATAATAGTGACATTAGCCCCGATTTTTACATCCTTGATGAACTCCTCCGCCACATCGGCGGATATGTATAAACTGTTTAAATTCATAATACTCAATAGTTTCTGCTGTGAGCTGGAGGAATACTGGGTCCCGCCCACCGAATACCCGGCCGCGCAATTGACATCATAAACCACAGCGTTGGGATAGTCGGAAACGATCACATTCCCCTGTAAAAAACTTTGATTCAGCATCGCCCGCATTCGCTGCAAGTCGTATTCCAGCACTGAAACTTTCTCGGCCTGTACCACCAGGGCGTTAATCCCGTCTGGAGATTCTTGATTAAGCTTGATATCAGTGACCGCCCTTTCCTTCTCCTTGGCGAGGTCCCGGAAATCATCCAACTCCTTTTGAGATATTGCCCCTTCCCGAAATAGCTTTTCCTTCTCCCTTAATTGGCATTGGGTTCTTTCATTTACTTCCTCAGCGTCCCGCAAGTTTTTCCGCATTTTCAACAATTCGAAACGGGCCAGGTTCAACTCATTTTCCTTACTTTTGATCATGGCTTGAAAATTATTGATGTTTAAATAAACCAGGGCTTCACCGAACTTGACGTTCTGGCCGTCTTTTACCGGCACCTTCTGAATCTGAGCCGGAAATTCCAGATTAATATCCTTATAGTCCCGAGCTTTGACAATACCGAAGGCCTCGACTACCTGTTTCACCTTCACATGGTTGGCTGCAGCAGCCTGGTTTTTTGGGAGCTGTTTTTTACAACCGGCGCTTAGGGTAATAACCGCCACCAATAGAATTACCCCGCCTAATTTAGAAAATCTCGTTCCCATCTTCATCCCACACCTTTCCGTCCCGCACATGAACGATCCGGTCTCCATATCCCGCCGCCTCCCGGGAATGGGTGACCTGGAGAACTGTTTTCCGCCGTTCCCGGCTGATTCGTTTCAAGAGTCTCATAATCTCCATACCGGTTTTGCTGTCCAAGTTACCGATAGGCTCATCGGCCAGTATGATCTCCGGATCGTTGACCAAAGCTCTGGCAATCGCCACTCTTTGTTGTTGACCGCCCGACAATTCCCTGGGTGTATGATGACGGCGATCCGCCAGCCCGACTTCCTCAAGTATCGTCTCTAACTTAAATCTTTCGGCCTTCATCCGTTTACCGTCAAGCAGTATGGGGAGCATTACATTCTCTTCCACATTTAAATTAGGAATTAGATTATAAAACTGAAAGACGAAGCCGATCTCCCGGCGGCGTAAAATGCTTTCTTCCCGGTCATTCATGATTGAGAGTTCTTTCCCCTTGATTTTGACACTCCCGGAGGTCGGCTTATCAAGGCCGCCGATCAAATATAAGAGGGTGCTCTTGCCTGATCCGGACGGGCCCATGATTGAAACAAATTCACCGGGTTGAATGGCCAGATTGATGCCGTTCAAGACTTCAACCTCCACTTCGCCCAATCTATAAGTTTTATAAAGATTTATAGTTTCAACAATCGGTTTCAAAATCATCGCCCCTATTCATACTTAATGGCTTCAATAATATTCATCCGGGAAGTTTTCAACGCCGGACTGACCGAGGCCGCCACCGTAATGACAACACCAGCGGTAAAAGCGACCAGATATTCCCGGAGCGAATAATGGATCGGGGCAATCTGATTAATGGCCTTCATCAAGAAGGGCATTAGTGAAATTAAGATGGTCCCGGCCAGTATGCCGAGAAACCCGCCTATCATTCCCCCGGTCGCCGCTTCGATGAATATCATTTTAATCATTTGGCGGCGGCTCATTCCCAGTGATCGCATCATCGCTAGAAAGCGCTGGCGTTCGATAAAACTGATAATTAAGTTGTTGAAGACTCCAAAAGTGCCGATAATCAAGGTCATGACCGAAAATCCCTGCAAAACCAGGAACATTTGTTGTTCCGATTGCACCTCTTCCCGGGACATTTGTCTGGTTGTATTGATCCAGGGACGGAAGCGGGCAAACTTCTTCTTGATATTGGCCACCACTATATCGGGATCCCGGGAGGTTTTAATGAAAATAGTGGCGTAGCGTCGCACATTAGTGTCCAGTTTAAAATAGCGGTCAGCGATTAAAGCGTAGCTCCCGCCCCACATCAAAGAGTTAAAAAAACCGGCCACCCGGTAACTTCTTTTACCGCGGTTCATTTTAAGAGTCAGGAAATCTCCTTTTTTAACCCCCAGTTTGTCTCGTAAAATATAGGAGAGCAAAATGTTCCGTTGATCGCTATTCAACCGGCGCAACGCAGCAGGACCGCCTTCAATATTGAGATTCCAGAACTCCGGATGCCGGTTGGGGTTGATGCCGTCTATCAGGTTGATCTTGTCTTGGTAGCCTTCAAGCTCGACGAAGTTGGTTGAATAAACGCCGTAGGTATCCTTGACGCCTTTAACTGCCCGCAAAACACCTTCAAATTGCCGGTCGGCCTTCCCGGGAAACCAACCCATCCAAAGCCAGACTTCGAAAGCGCTGTCTCTGTAAAAATTGGCCACCTCTTTAATAACACTGAAACTAACAGTATTAATCATCAATAAACTGGAAATTCCAATGACCAAAAGTGAAATATTATTTAAAATGCTCCTGTTTTCCCGGAGGTTTTTCGCGGCTAACACTCCTTCGTTACCAAGCAGACAAATATAGAGCCGTTCAAAAACTTTTAAAAATCCCGCCGTTAAAAAAGGAACCAAAGCCACCGCCGCTGTTGTCACAGCAATCATAGATAAAACATCAATGACTAACGCTAATTCCTTCGGGGCATAACGGGGAGCGATCAAGGCAAAGCAAAGCGAGATCAGACCCGCGAACAACCTTGAGGTTCTTTTTCGCTTCGGCCTTTCCATAGTGTTTAAAATTACATCTTTAACGGGTATTTTGGAGATGCCGGCGATAGGAAGGAAAGAACCGGCCAAAGGGAGAATTACCGCCAGCACAAAAGCGCTTAACAAATGGCCAATACTGAATTTAATCGTGGTAGCCGAACCGGCCATCCATTCCGGAGTGGTAAAAGTGGCCATCACATACAAAATCCCGATGCCCAAACAACAGCCCAAAAGGCCGCCAATTACCCCATAAAGGATGCTTTCCGCCAATAAGACCAGATCGGTAGTGCGGCGGGTTGCCCCGATACTCCGAAAAGTCCCGATAACCGGCAGTCTTTCCCTAGTAATGACTCGAAACGATGAATAGATAATGAAAATACTCATCACCAGAACCAACATCACCATGATTTGGAACGGCGTGGTCACGCTTTCGGTGAAACGCCGGAGTTCCGCCTGGGAAATGGGTTCACGGACCGTGTAACGCCGGTAATCTTTGGACAGATCTTTAATAAGGGCCTCGATCATGGAAGGATCTTTTGGTTTAAGATAGGCTTTGGAAACAACATCGCCAGGCGCATAAAACATTCTGGCCAGGGTTGATCTTGGGACAACCGCGGTGTTTGACTGGCTGTCATCTTGAAAATGCCCGGCCGCCCTGGCGATAGCAACCACCCGGAAACGGTGTTTGGCTTCTCCAATTAGAATTTCAATAGTCTGCCCGGTTTTTAGAGCGTATCTCCTGGCTGTCTTTTCGCTAAGAATAATTTTGGCGCCGCTGAAAGGCAATAATTCTTTCTCTTCCGCCAGGATGAAGGGGTTCAATCTTTGTAAGTCATCAAGATAAAAACCTTTTAAATCAATACCTACCGATTCGCTTTTGGTTTTGTATGTGCCGCCGGTTTCAATGGATCCAACGGCGTATTCCAGGCGATCCCAATACTCTTCCGCCTTTTCGATCCGGAAAAACCAGGAAGGCGATTTTTGATTGGCTTCAATCATGATTTCGGCGGTTCCAAAATACTTCCTCACCCGTTGCATAAAAGTATTTTCAATAGTCCCGGTAAGGGCGTGGGAGGCAAAAAACAAACCGGCCGACAAGGAAACCGAAAACAAGATTAGAAAGGTCCGGAATTTCTTTTCCCGGATATTTTGGAAAATAAATTTGATAATGATACCCATAAACAATGAAACCTTTCAAGCAGTAATTACCTGCTTACCATCGATCATGTTGTAACCGGATAATAACCAGCTTCCTTAATAATGAAACGTAATATATAACCAAGTAATTTCAAAATTGGGAGCTTTTTTAAAACTTTTTTCAAACCCGGTTTGCAGTTTTTATAAGCGTTATTTTCCGGCGGCACTTTTTGAGGACCGGCGCTTGACGGAAAGCGATATTTAGTATACTTTGTATATATAACCCGGGTTAAGGAATGGTGAGGTTTAAATGAACGGAATCGAAAAAATGCTTTCCAGTTGTGAGCTTTGTCCTAGAAATTGTCATGTAGACCGCGTCAATACTCATTCGGGTTTTTGCGGTTCCGGGTTTAAGCCCAAAGTAGCCCGGATCGCCCTCCACCATTGGGAAGAACCACCCATCTCCGGCGAGCGGGGTTCTGGGGCGGTTTTCTTTTCCGGTTGCAATTTAAAATGTTGTTACTGCCAAAATTATCAGCTCAGCCATCAGACTTCGGGCCTGGAGATATCCATTGACGAGTTGGCCGAGAGATTTCTGTTTCTCCAAGCAAACGGCGCTCATAATATCAACCTGGTAACTCCATCACATTTTGTACCACAAATTGCTTGTGCTATAAAAATTGCTCGTTTAATGGGGCTGAATATTCCGGTAGTATACAACTCCTCTTCCTATGAAAAAGTGGAAACCTTGAAACTTTTAGAGGGATTGGTCGATATCTACCTTCCGGACTTAAAATGCGTCTCCCCGGAAATAGGCCGCCTTTACTATGGGGCTCCAAACTATTTCGCGGTGGCGGGTTCGGCCATTTTGGAGATGGTAAGGCAGGCAGGGCCGGTTGTTCTGGATGACCAAAACATAATCCGTTCCGGGGTCATGGTTAGGCATTTAATCATCCCCGGCCAAATCGAAGATTCATTCCGCTGCCTTGAATGGGCCAGGGAAAACCTGCCGGCCGGTGTTTATTTAAGTGTAATGGCCCAGTATATTCCGTTTTATAAAGCCGCTGACCATCCGGAGATCAACCGGCGGATTACCCCCGAAGAGTATCAGGCGGTAGTAGCCAGGATGGAACAATTGGAATTTGAGGACGGTTTTATTCAAGGGCTGGAGTCGGCCTCCGAAGATTTTGTGCCGGAATTTGATTTAACTGGTGTTGTAAAATAAAAAGAGTTGGATCGCTCCAACTCTTTTTTGATATTAGAGACTCTTTTATTCCTCTTCCTCAGTCATATTCTTCTTTGCTTCAGCGATAATAGCTTCGGCCAGATGGCTTGGAACCTCTTCATAATGGTCGAAGGTCATCGAAAAATCAGCCCGGCCTTGAGTCATTGATCGCAGATCAATGGCGTATTTGGCCAATTCGGCTTGGGGGGCCAAAGCTTTGACAATCTGATTCTTGCCGGCTGGTTCCATTCCCAGGATCTTACCGCGTTTTTTATTTAAATCGCCGATAATGTCGCCCATAAATTCTTCCGGAACCGTAACTTCGATATTCATAATCGGCTCAAGCAAAACCGGTTTAGCGTCCATGAAGCCTTTCTTGAATCCCAACGAAGCCGCAATTTTAAAAGCCATTTCCGAAGAATCCACCGGGTGATATGAGCCGTCAAACAAGGTAACCCGGATATCAACCACCGGATAACCGGCGAGAACCCCTTTTTCCAAGCTTTCCAGCAACCCCTTTTCAACCGCCGGTATATAGTTCCGGGGGACAGCCCCTCCGAAGATCTTATCCACAAATTCAAAACCGCTGCCGGAAGGTAAAGGACTGAGCTCCAGCCAGACATGGCCGTATTGGCCGCGGCCGCCGCTCTGCTTCTTGTGTTTACCTTCGGACTTAACCGTACCTTTAATCGTCTCCTTATAAGAGATCTTCGGGGGTTTCAAAGTAACATCGACCCCGAATTTTTTATGAAGTTTACTGGTAATAACTTCGATGTGGAGATCCCCCATTCCGGAAGCTACAATTTCATGGGTTACGCTGTCTTTCCGCACTTCAAAGGTGGGATCCTCCTCGGTCAACCGGGCTAAGCCGCTGCCGATTTTATCCTCGTCGCCTTTGGCTTTCGGTTCAACCGCCAGCGACAACTTGGGTTTTGGAAAGTTAATCGCTTCAAAAGCAATCGGTTTGTCTTTATCGCAAAGAGTGTTTCCAGTAAAGGTCTCCTGAAGTTTAGCCACCGCTCCGATATCGCCGGCGCCCAGTTCAGCCACTGGCTCCTGAGTTTTGCCCTTAATCATGAACAACTGCCCGATGCGTTCAATGTTCCCCTTGTTGGCGTTGAAAACCTGGGAATCCGATTTGATAACCCCTGAAAAGACCCGGAACAAGGTCAGCTTACCGACAAACGGATCGGCCATGGTCTTAAAGACCAGGGCGGAAAACGGTTCGGTGTCGGCGGGTTTGCGCTTCTCTTCCGCTTTGGAGTTGGGGTTGATTCCGGTTATTTCGCCGCGATCAACCGGTGAAGGTAAAAACTCAGTCACTACATCCAAAATATTGGAGACGCCGATGAGTTTTAAAGAAGAACACGCTAGTACCGGAACGAGTTGGCCGCTGATGGTGCCTTTCCGGGCGCCGGCCGACAGCTCCTCGGCGGAAAGCTCCTGTCCGTCAAGGTATTTACTGAGTAGATCATCATCGGTTTCCGCTACCGATTCCATCAGCATCATCCGGTATTCTTCAACCGGGCCGGCCAGATCGGCGGGCACTGGTTTTTCAACCATTTTACCGCCTTCAAGGACGAAGGCTTTATTTTTGAGAATATTCACCACGCCTTGAAATTTATCGGCAGCGCCGATAGGAATCTGAATCGGTATAACATGAGTGCCGAACCTCTCCCGCAAGGACTTGACCGCTCCGTCAAAATTGGCGTTCTCCCGGTCCATCTTGTTGATAACGATTATCTTCGCTAGATGCTGCTCTTCAGCGAAATTCCAACCCTTATCGGTTCCGACTTCCAGACCGGAAACGGCGCAAACTACAATACAGGCTGCATCCGCAGCCCGGATTCCGCTCTTGACTTCGCCTACAAAATCAAAAAAGCCGGGAGTGTCAATTAAATTGACCTTGTGATCCTTATATTCCAAAGGCGCCAAAGAAGTGGCAATACTGATCTTCCGTTTAACCTCCTCGGGGTCGTAATCCATTGTTGAGGTACCGTCGTCCACTTTGCCGAAACGATCAACCGCTTTAACTGAAAACAACATCGCCTCGGCCAGCATTGTCTTGCCACAACCGCCATGGCCTAGAAAAACCAAATTCCGAATTTGTTCCGTTTTGAATTTCTTCAACAGTCACCCTCCTCCATCATCCTGCAACCAAGAGATAGTTGGTTTTTATTTTGGTTAACTATTCGATTACTATTCGATTTAACTTATTTTTTTCCTTCTTCTCAAGAAATTTTTTAAGCCGGGAATAAAAAGAAGCGCTGGCGTTATAATATGTAACGAGCTTTTAAGATTGGCTTTTATGATGAAGGAAAGCCCTGAGGGGTTCTCCCTCCGTGTGGGGAAGGCCGATAAAGCTAAACGGAAATTCCGTGATGCTTGTCACGCCGGCGGGATAATAGAAACATATTTTCCGGGACTATTATCTTCAATGCATGCATGGCCCTCATCCAGCCATTCTTAAGGCTTAAGCCCGTCAGACTATTTGACGGGCTTTTATCATAATCAGTCAGCACTTAATCCTTCGATAAGCTGCAGCTTTTCTTTGTTATTCTTAAAAGGGATCCCTTTTTGCAAATCTTCCAATTCCGATTTGGGCAGATCCGTTATTTTAATATTGGTTTTTTCCAAAACCGGCCCTGGTTTTTCAGGAGTGCCGCGGATGATTGCCACTTGTTGGTCGCGGATTCCCAAAAATTGCTTATTCCGGCAGCCGGCGCAAAAGTCCGGAATTTGCATAGCGTATACTTGCAGGTTGTCTTTGGTTGTTTTCAGCCGGTAACCTGGATTTTCTTTGAGAGCCTGATTAAACAATTTCCGGGACATGTACCGGTGTTGCCATGTCTGAGAATGACCGCAAAGGGAGTAGGTTTTATCCAATTCCAAAAACCACTCCCGGTCAACTTTAGAAATAGACGGAGTGATTATTTTTTTTAATATGTTTCCCAACCCCGGCTGGCGACAGGCCATGATAATTGTAACCGTTATTATTAAACAGATGGTAAAAACTCTGACAATTGCTATCGATATTCTATGCGCGTTCAAGTTAAACCCTCCCTTCCGGGATAGCTTAACCAAATCTGGAAAATTTATTACTACATTGCTACGGAACTAAAATCCGGCCAATAGGTCCCCGCGGATTGATGAGTTCCTTGATCTGTGAATAAGCTATGGTAAATTCAAGCACACCCACGTAGCCGGGGGTATACACATCGGGTTCATAATAGATCACCAAACTGTCCGGGGTTAAGTAATAGTCTTCATCCAGCCCGACGCCTGGGTAAGGTTTGAGAAGCGGAATCTGTTTGGCTCTAATCTGAGCTTGGATAATCTGGGTTAAACGGGCTTGAAAACCGGAACCGGGCCGGAACAATTCTGGAAAACGGTAGACCCGGCCGGTATAAAGATCAATAGTGACAGAGCTGACCCCGGTTACTCCGTGAGCCGCTTTTTCCGGAAAGTAGTAATTCTGAAATCGTAAACTCAAAACACCGTTCATATTCAGCATAGTGCTGTAACCGCTTTGAACCTCGCTGATCGAGGTTCCCGGATTCCAAGCCGGGAGCGCTTTATAGGCGGTTCTTTTCATCTCGGCGTTGATTCTTTTCTGCACTTTAGCGGAGAGATTGACTACCTTCGGGTAAGCGGTTCCCGATTGTTCCAACAGCGCTTGGGAATTATGGTTGACGGCCATTTTAAATCCCCCTTTAGGAAAAATACCCAATGCTTCCGCTAATAGCATATGGGACTTTTGCCGGGGATGTGCCGTGGATGGAAGAAGTCTTCTTTTTAGGGCGCCATAATTCGAATGCCACCCAACAACCAGGAGACCCAAGTATTCTTTCAGAGCCTGGCTTTCTTTGTTTACGGCTTCCGCCATCGGTATTAATTTAAAGAAATCAAGCCCATTTTTGGTATTGGCCTGATAATCGCTGGGATATGGAATAACGTTCACTCCGGCCCGCTGAAACTCTTTTACAGCCCGTGGCATATGAAAAGCCGAGGTTACCAGCACCGGCCGGCGGAAATTATATTTGGCCAATATTTTGGCTATTAAAAAGGCGTTCCCAGTTGTATTCAAACCTTCTTTTTCGAGAATTATTTTTGACTTTGGTATCTGCAGATCCAATAAGATCGACCGGGCGATCTCGGCTTCAACACCTGTTGTCCGGAACACTTGTCCACCCGAATAGATAAGCGGCGTCTTGAGCCGGTGATATAGCTGAACCCCGGTTAACAAACGGTTGGCGGCTGATCCCAGTAAATGCCCCTTACTATTTAGATTGGGGGTGTCCAGGGTGGCCCCGCCCCCTAGAATAACAATTACATCCCCACTTACGAACGCCGGGGGTTTATATTTCTGTTCCAAGGGACGAATGAGAAAATCGCTCCACAGCAAAGTGGAATTGACGTAAAAAACAGCAGCGATTCCAGCAATAATCAAAGCCGCACGGCGTTGTTTCTTATAATAAAAGAAAACGCTCAACAATATCAGGGCTATGATAAATATTCCCGGCGGCAAGATGAAACACTGATAGATAAATTTAACAAGATATAACAAAATGAACACTTCCTTTTACAACTATGTCACGGGAATGGTTACGTTTTATCATTAAGATGAACACTCTTCTCATAATACAAATAACACCCCCGGTCCCACCGTTAGCCCTTTGATTTTTTCAAGCGCCGGAAAATTATCTATATGCTCCTTCCCCGGATTTGAAGTTTGCCTAATTTCCACCGGATAAAGCGTCCCGCTTTGCTCTATTAGCATATCAGCTTCTTTTCCGTCCTTATCGCGGCAATAATAAGGCGAGGGTTCTAAAACGCCAGTAATTAAAATAACGGGAAACATTTTTACAGCATTATTTATAACGCTTTCAATATTTCGGTTAATATATCCCATAACCTCCTCGTCCAATTTAATATTCAATATTATTATAGACGTTTTTAAAAATCCCTCAATCATTATTCAATTCACAGAGATATTTTTGGCAATAAGCGATGACGACAGTGATTTTTTGCCGTTTTCCCGGTTTTTCCCCGCTAGAAGCAGTTAAACTGTTTATAAAACCTCAAAGCCGCCCTTTTCTATTAACCAGAAAAAACCCTTCCCAACTGGCAAAAAATGTCCAATCTATAGTTAATCCTTAAATGGAGATTCTAAATTTACAATGAAGTGATTTAGAAGATGGAGTGGTTAAGATGGATGAAGAACAGGAGTTAAAAAAG
>JBLNCU010000200.1:0-35672 GCA_050260935.1 Bacillota bacterium | reverse complement strand
TTCGTTATCCGTACTCCATCAAACATTTTTTGAACCTCGCAGGTGACTATTTTACCTTTGATTATTCAAGATTTGATGGCGCTTTTCCTGGTTTTTAGTCTTTTATTTCACTGATTCAGGATTAATTATAGCTTATAATTGCAAAACAATCCAGTAAACGTGCGTTTAAAACCTTAAGAAACCTGGGGCCAATATTTTAGGTGTCAGGAGCTCCAGCTAATCCTCAGGCCCGGTTTAATGGTTTATTCCGGCTTCCGGATTCCGGCTCCTGAATCCCTCACTCACTTGAATTTGATGAGTTTCCCCACGGCCGGGCATACTTCTTTAAATAAGTGGCTTTCCATAACTCCACCAAGGGAATGGGGGCCGCCGAAAGCGCCAGGATATATAACCAATGCCGGGAATCAAGGGGCACCACCTTGAAAATCGGCTGTAAAAAAGGTGTCACCATTACAGTTATTTGAATTAAACCGGAAACCAGGGAAGCCCCGATCAAAAAATTGTTGGCCTTGACATTCTTCCGGAAAATCGAGGTATAAATCGAGCGGAAATTAAACACATGGAATAACTGGGAAAGGCTTAGCGTCGCAAAGGCCATCGTTCGGCCTTGTTCCAAATTCCCGCCGATATTCTTGCCGATGGCAAAGGCCAATAAAGCAAAACAACCAATGACAAAACCCTCGATAAAAATAGTCCGTTTCATTCCCACCGTAAAAATACCCTGGTCCTTACTCCGGGGTTCCCGGTCCATTATTCCCGGTTCGGCCGGATCAACCCCCAGCGCCAACGCAGGCAGACCGTCGGTCACCAAGTTAATCCATAAAATTTGAATGGCCAGCAGCGGCATGGGATATTGCAGTATTATGGCGAGAAAGATGGTAAAGATCTCTCCGATATTACAGGAGAGCAGAAAGTAAACTGCCTTTTTAATGTTTTCAAATATAACCCGGCCTTCCCGGACAGCTCCGACAATGGTTGCAAAGTTATCATCCGCTAAAACCATTTCCGACGCGCTCTTGGCCACGTCGGTGCCGGTAATGCCCATCGCCGCTCCGATATCGGCTCTTTTTAAAGCCGGAGCGTCGTTTACTCCATCCCCGGTCATGGCCACTACATGCCCTTTATTCCTAAAGATATTGACAATCCTCACTTTATGCTCGGGAGAAACCCGGGCATAGACGGATATCCTTTCCACTTTAGCCGCAAGCTCCTCATCGGAGAAGTTATCCAATTCACGACCGTTTACCGCCATTTCTCCCTCCCGCAGCAGCCCCAACTCCTGAGCGATTGCAGTAGCGGTATCCTGATGATCCCCTGTAATCATAACCGGTTTAATACCGGCATTGCGCGACTCAATAATCGCCGCCTTAGCTTCAGGCCTGGGGGGATCTATCATACCCCAGAATCCGATGAATACGAGAGCCTGTTCAACTTCATCCAAACGGATTTCTTCCAGTTTCGGGAGGCGCCTTACGGCCACGCCCAAAACCCGTAAGGCTTTTTTAGCCATCTCCGAATTTTTTGCCAGCAACTCCTTTTTTAAATCCGGGGTCAGCTCGATAATTCCTTTGGGTGTCAATATCGAGGCCGAACGTTCCAGCAGCATCCCCGGGGCCCCTTTGGTAATAGCCCACAAGCCTGCCGGATTAGCGCTTTCCAACTGCTTCAAATAGTTCTCGGGGAGGTTTCCTTTATGAATGGTAGTCATTAACTTACGGTCGGAATCGAAAGGGATCTCTAAAACCCGCTGGAAATTGCCTTTCAAGGCCTCCCGGGTCATCCCGGCTTTAGCCGCGACTACCATCAAAGCGCCCTCGGTCGGGTCTCCGATAATCTTCCAGCTGCTTTTATTATCAATGGTCTCCTGCTCCAAAATAGCGTCATTGCACAAAAGACCGCTTAACAGCAATAATTGCAAGGGGCCCTTTTCAGTTGGGTTTACCGGTTTACCTTCAAATAGAAACTCGCCCTCCGGGTTATAGCCTTCTCCGGTAGCCTCATAAAACTCGCCGGCTGCATATAGACGTTTCACCGTCATTTGATTCTGGGTTAAAGTGCCTGTTTTATCGGAACAAATAACCGTGGCGGCGCCCAGAGTCTCCACAGCCGGTAATTTGCGGATAATAGCGTGCTGTTTAGCCATTTTTTGGACTCCGATCGCCAACACGATGGTCACAATCGCCGGCAAGCCCTCCGGTATGGCCGCCACCGCCAGACTGACGGAGGTTAAAAACATGGTAACCGGATTTTCTCCCCTAAACCAGCCGATTACAAAGATCAAAGCACATATGATCAACGCCATGCTTCCCAAATACTTGCCGAACTCCTCCAGCTTCTTCTGAAGCGGGGTTGACTCAGGGACGGCGGCCTGAATCAAGGATGCTATTTGTCCTATTTCAGTATCCATCCCGGTGCGGACCACGATCCCCTTAGCCCGGCCATAGGTGACCACCGTGCTCATAAAGACCATGTTTTGTTGATCCCCCAGGGGCAGCTCGCCGTGGAGGACAGCCGCCGACTTCTCAACCGGAACAGATTCACCGGTTAAGGCCGATTCTTCGACTTTGAGATTGACTGTCTCAAAAAGACGCCCGTCCGCCGGCACGAAATCACCGGCCTCAATTATGAAAACATCACCCGGGGTTAGTTCCCGGGCCGGTATTTCTTGAATATGTCCATCGCGCAATACCTTAGCCATAGGGGCAGCCAGTTTTTTCAGAGCCGCCAATGATTTTTCAGCCCGGAATTCTTGGAAAACCCCCAAAAAGGCGTTAACCACCACGATGGCCATAATCACTACGGAATCAATCCATTCTCCCAAAAAGCCGGAGACAATAGCGGCTAAAAACAGCAGAATAACTAAAAATTCCTTGAATTGATCAAAGAACATCTGCCAGATCGATTTTCCCGGCTCGGCCTCCAGTTCGTTGTATCCAAATTTAGCCCGTCTGGCCTCAACTTGAGCTGAGGTCAACCCGGTGCGGAGATTTGTCTCCCAAAGGCTGGCAACTTCAGCGATCTCAAGCTGGTAAGCACGACTTTTTTCCATGATGTTCTTCCTTCTTCCCGTTAACCGATCTCCAAAAAGTATTTTAAGCAGACCTGAAATTTAAGCGCCGAACATTTGGATTTTTACCTTGCGGTTTCGCGGACCGTCAAATTCACAAAAGAAAATACCTTGCCAGGTTCCTAAATTCAACTGTCCGTTATTAATGGGAATCATGCAAGAGGAGCCTATCAAGGAGGCTTTGATATGAGCGTCGGAATTGCCTTCACTATGCTGGTATTGACCGGACTTCGGCGCTAAACGCTCCAATGTGTTTATTATATCCCGGATTACATTTGGATCCGTGTTCTCATTCACGGTCACTCCGGCCGTAGTATGCGGAATAAACAAATTACAAAAACCGTTTTTCAAATCGCTCTTGGCAATCTCCGCCCGGACTTGGGCGGTGATATCGATGAATTGATTTCTTGATTGGGTTGTTAAGTTAATTTCTTTCCACATTGGAACCACTCCCACATATTTTACATAAAAAAGCCTTGCCTACTCCCAAAATAAGCCCGGAAAAAAGATGACAGTTCAATAAAAAAACCTTTAACTCCCGTTAAAGGTCTGGCTACTTGTTCTCAAGTGGTTGGCCAATTACTGATACTGGTTGTCCGGCCTTTCCTCCGGCAATGCCTTCAGCCACTCCCTTTTTTTCGATTATAACTTTAGTTGGTGTTAAAGTCAATATCCACCAATTTATTACCTTAGGGTGTTCAAGGCTTTTTCAATATATAGAAAAACCTTCCCAGCGAAGGAAGGTTAGATTTTACTATTTATTTTTGCTTGCTTGAAAGCAATCCCGGCAATATACCGGGCGGTCTTCACGCGGCTTAAAAGGCACCTGGGTGGTTACCCCGCAATTGGCGCATACAACCTCGTGTAGTTCCCGCGGACGGTTCGCATTATTTTGTTGTTTGCGGGAATCCCGGCAAGCCTTACAACGACGCGGTTCATTGGTAAAACCACGGCTGTTGTAAAACTCCTGTTCCCCGGCTGTAAATACAAACTCCGCCCCACACTCACTGCACACCAAAGTCTTGTCTTGATACTCCACTTAAATCCCCTCACTTAAACGCTGGTATAATATATCCCAAAACGAAGATTCCCGATCATTTTGGTATATACACGAAATTATAGCACGCTCCCTAAGCTACGAGAACATTATATCATCCGCTACCGGAAATGACAAGCTTTTTTCCATAAATACCCCGGCCCGGACTTCTGTATTGTTTATAGCGTTCTGCTTGAAAATTACCTGTTAAGTTAGTGAAGTTTCTTCCCTTCCAGCCTTACCAACGGTTCAATCTGTCTCATCAAGTTTTCAAATCCGGATAAATCGAGCGATTGTTCGCCGTCGCTCCAGGCATTGGCGGGATCCGGGTGAACCTCGATTAATAAACCGTCGGCGCCAGCCACAACGGCTGCTTTAGCCATCGGGAGCACCAATTTTCGTTTCCCCGTACCATGGCTTGGATCGACTATGATTGGTAAATGAGAAAGACTCTTAATCAAAGGTACCGCGCTTAAATCAAGCGTGTTTCTGGTAGCAGTCTCAAAAGTTCGAATCCCCCGTTCGCAGAGTATTACGTTGGTATTCCCCTCCGCCATTATATATTCGGCGGCCATCAACCATTCTTCCACCGTAGCCGCCAACCCTCTCTTAAGAAGCACCGGCTTGGACTGGCGGCCGACCGCCCGCAAAAGACCAAAGTTTTGCATGTTCCTGGTGCCGATTTGAATAATATCGGCGTACCGGGCTACCAAATCCAGTTCGGTCAAGTTCATCAGCTCTGTGATCACGGGTAACCCTGATATTTCACGGGCTTTGGCCAAGAGATGCAGTCCTTCCTCCTCAAGACCTTGAAAACTATACGGAGAGGTTCGCGGTTTAAAAGCTCCTCCCCTTAATCCCTTGGCCCCAGCTTTTTTTAGCCCTTCCGCTGTTTCTAACAGTTGATTCTCGCTTTCCACCGCGCATGGGCCGGCGATTATTCCAAAATATCCGCCACCGATCCGGAGTTCGCCCACTTGAATACCCGTTCCCTCCGGCCTCATTTCCTTGGCGGCCAGCTTATAAGGGCTTAAAATAGGAATAACCTTCTCCACTCCCGGAATATTCTCTAAAAAATGAAAATCCACCCGGCGTTTGTCTCCAACCGCCCCGATAACCCTTTTCTCAACCCCCTGAATGACATGAAGCTGAAAGCCCCAGCCATTAAGCTTTTTACATAAATCATCCCATTGTTCGGCGGTGATTCCCCGGTCCGTCACAATAATCATCAGATCAACCCCTTCAAAAAATTTAGCCCACGCCATCCCAAAATTCTAGGGACGAAACGTGGGCCAATTCCGCGGTACCACCCGATTTAGTCTTTTATAAGACTCAGCTTTTAGGTACGGAGTCTCCTCGATACCTTATCCCGGTAACGGCGGGCGGCCGGACCAACCTACTCCCGAGGCGGCTTTTTCGGGCCAGCGACGGTTTTCAGCAGTCGACTCATAAGGGAACTTCCCTGAAGGGCTCCTTAGGGATTTGCAGCTTAGATGTCCCTTTTCTCTGGGCGGAGCCGCATTTCACGGTACTTTCCTTAATCATCGCCATTAAATAAATAAAATTGTTAGGCTAATTTTAACACCGGGTTATTTGGATGTCAATATGTAAAAAGCCTGACCGTTTTGAAAGATTTTATACTTGTACAGCTGGAAATTTTTTGTTATTCTTTATTTTTTATTCTTTATAGCCGCTTCCGCCTGGCATTTACGCGGCCAACTATTTTTAAAGGATTTTGAACTAAGGCCCGTTCAAGCTCATCCTCATTTAATCCGGCCCCCAGCGCTACCGTTCTGGCCCAAGCAGCGGTAAGTAAATTTTCAGGCATATGGGTGTCGGAGTTAATTACAAAATCTACTCCGGCGGCCCGGCCAACCTTCACAACATGTCCATTACCGACATTATGCCCGCCCCTGGCGGTAATTTCAATAAAAACTCCGTTTTCTACGGCCAGTTTGGCTTCCTCCTCCCTTAACAGCCCGGGATGAGCCAGGATATCCACCCATTGACTGGATACCGCCGCCAAGTTGGTGCCGGGTTCAACCGGTTCCACCAAGGTTTCGCCATGAACCACCACCAGCTGGGCACCTAGTCTACGGGCCCTACAAGCCAAGTCATCAATGCTGCCCGCCGGGACATGAGTAAGTTCAACCCCGGCAATGGCCTGGATCTTCCAATATTTCTCCGCCAGCTCACATTCGAGCAATAGCTCTCCAATCACCCGTTCCAAGCCGCCAATTCCAACATGATCGGTCAGGCCAACCGCTTGATAACCGTTAACGACCCCCATCCGGATCAATTCCACCGGAGACAATATCCCATCACTTAAACTGGAATGGGTATGAAAATCGTAAACCAAATCATTTCCCCCCACGGTTTCAATAAGAATTACAAGGCCTTTGGAATTCAGGAGCCGGGATCTAATCTTTAGTCAATACAGGTTAGTGAAGAATTCAGAAGTCAAAATTCAGAAGCCGGAATTCTTAAATGGGCCTATTCGCGTTGGCCAGAATTCAGCCAGGATTCAGGTATCAGAATAAAACACTAAAAGATACGCTGCGAAGGATTTGGTACACCTTCTGGCTCCTGTCTTTCCTCGGACCTGAATTCTGACCTTTGACTCCTTAAAATCCCGCTAATACGAACCCTTCCGGTTGTAAGAGAAAAATTCCCCGTCCAAAAAGCGGGCGAGACCATCCTGTTCCGGTCCGGGAATTACCATTTTGGCTTGAGATGTCACCAAAGCGGGGGCATCTTCCATCGCCACTCCCAGACCGGCCCATGAAAGCAGATCAGCATCATTATAGCCATCCCCGAAAGCTATGACTTGCTTGCGCTTGATCCGCAGGTAACCGGAGAGCCATTTTACCGCCCGGCCTTTCGAGGCGCCCGGATCGAACACTTCCAAGAAAAAATCCTCATTACCCTCTTCCGGCGGCCAAAGAATCATGTTCGGCCGCGGACTGATCTTTTGGAAAATGGCTTCCTTCAATTGCTGGATCGCCTTTTCCGGGCCAATAAATAAATGCTTGACCACTGGTCTTAAGGAATCGGGCCTTTTTCCGATACGGCACAATTCGCCGGATCTGGCCAAAAAACTCTTTCCGCCATCGGTTATAACAGTATCCATTGTATAATAAGTACCGTCTTCACTAAGGAAGAATCTATCGATGCCCGAAAAATGGTGAACACCAGTAAGCTTATCACAAATTGTTCTTCTCAAAGGTTGCATTTGAATCACTTTACCGGTGACGGGGTCCGCTACAATCGCCCCCGACTGCAGGATTACCGGTAAGGTGATGCCCAGCTCCCCAACAATTTTTCTTGACTGCGCCCACCCTCTGCCGGTAGCGATGGTAAACAATATTCCCTGTTCCTTGAGAGTGTTTATAACATTTATGGCAGCGCCGGAGATGACATCGGTTCCCGATTTGACCAAGGTGCCGTCTAAATCCGAAACCACCAATTTATAATCCGCCAGTTTCATGCTTAGCTCCAAACATATAGACGTTTAAATACTCAACGGTATTATAACATGCATCCGGAAAAAAAAGAATGCTCTCCGAAGATAAAAGGCCCTTCAAAAAATAAAAGGCTTATCCTTGAAAGCCTTAATTGTTTGGAGGTAACTTATTGTTACAGCTGAGCCTGATTAAGAACGGCGGCGTTTTCCGCCACATAATTAGGGGCTTCCACCAAGATCACATCCACCCCGATTTTAACGATCCTTTCCCACGGTATTACAAAATCATCATTCTTCCCGAAAAGCCAGAGAAATTTCCCCGGCCCCGGCACCACGATAGCCTTAATTCTTCCGGTCTCGGCCTCAATCTCCAGATCGCTGGCCAGCCCCAGCCTTCTGCCATCCAGAACGTTGACGACCTCCCGTTCCCGTAGTTCAGAGGTTTTCGTTAACAAAACCCTCATCGCTCCTTTCACCAGTGATCATATGCAAAAGGAAGCGTTTTTGGAACAAAACCCGTTTATGATATCCGGGAGAGCGGTTTATAGTTGGACTTCCGCTCTATCTCCCCAAAAAACCGGCCAAGGCTTCCCAGAGCGTAAAAGCGCCGATCCCTAAAAAAAGCAAACCGGAGGCGACTTTTAAGTAATGAACCGGAATAATCTTGGTGACCACTCCACCGAAGAGGACCCCGATAAATGTAACCACCAACAAAGCCAGGCTGGCTCCAAAAAAAACCGCTACAGGAGCTTTGGAATCAGCTACCAGGGTAAAGACCGCCAGTTGGGTTTTGTCGCCCATTTCGGCAATGAAAAGCGTAGTGAAAGCTAGAAAGAATACCCGCCAGTCAAGTAAAAACTTCATCAGCACCCCTCCGCTAGTAGCTTTCCAAAAGGAGCCCCGGCTTAAACCCGGATAATAAAAAAGGGACCCCTGTCCCTTTAAGTCAATATTTTGGGGTGAGCGATGGGGATCGAACCCATGACCTCCAGGGCCACAACCTGGCACTCTAACCAGCTGAGCTACGCCCACCATTGTGCAAAAGATATTTTACCACAGAGTTATAGCGCTGTCAAATATATTTATTCGCTAACCTTCAATCAAGTCTTGCCACGCAATATTTTTATTAATTGGAGATACGATTTATACTAATTTTCAAGCCGCTTTATTTAGATACATCCATTCATTCCAAAGCGTAATTCAATAATTTATCACACAAGTCCGGAAATTCAATTCCCGCCGCCCGGGCGGCATCCGGAAGCAAGCTGCTTTTGGTCATTCCCGGGATCGTGTTAATCTCCAAGACGGTTAGCTCATTTTGGTTGGCAATCATATCCACCCTTGACATTCCGCGGCATCCAATGGCGCGGTGAGCTAAAACAGCATATTGTTGCGCCTTTTTGATGGTTTCATTATCTAGACGGGCGGGAATAATGTGACGGCTCATCCCCTGGGTGTATTTCGCCTCATAATCATAGATCTCCCTTTGGGAAACAATCTCGATAACCGGAAGAGCAAAACAGGCTTCATTGCCCAGGACTCCTACCGTGATTTCAGTTCCCTCGATTTTTTCCTCGATTAAGACTTCCGGATCGTATCGCCAAGCTTCCTCAAGAGCTTTCTTTAGTCCAATAACCCCATTGACGATATTTAAACCAATGGTTGAACCCTGGGAATTTGGTTTAACCACTAAAGGCCAGCCGAGTTTGTTGAAATCGGGAAGTCCATCCAAATTATCCTCCGGATTCAGGGATTGCCTCCGGATCATCAAACCGGGGGGAGTTTTCAAGCCGTATTTGGCTAAGATAGTTTTTAAGAACTCTTTATTCATTGCCAAAGCACTGGCTAAAACTCCTGAGCCTGTAAAAGGAAAACCCAGAGTTTCCAAAAAGCCTTGAATGGTTCCATCTTCGCCGCCCCTTCCATGCAGGGCGATAAAAACAACATCCGGATTAAAGCTGAAAAGTTCCGACAAAAATCCCGAAGCCGCAGGATCGATTTTCGCCACCTGATGACCTATGCTTTGTAAAGCCGCGCTTACCTGTTCTCCGCTCCAAAGGGAAACTTCCTTTTCCGAAGAATTACCCCCGGCCAACACCGCTACTTTAAGTCCCATCTCTCTACCTCTTGCCTCCGGTTTGATTTTTTGGACAACCCGCGAATATTATGGTTATTTAGCTCTCCACAGCACTTGGGAATTGATTTCTTTCAAAGATCGGCAACCGGTCATCATCATGGCTGTGCGGAACTGTTCATTTAAGTTAAGTAATGCCGTTTTCACTCCCGTTGCCCCTCCTCCGGCGGCTGCTATCAATAGGGGACGGCCTACCAAGACCGCCTGCGCTCCCAGAGCCAGATATTTAAGGATGTCTACCCCGCTTCGCACTCCGCCATCAGCTAAAACTATTAATCGCCCGGCTGCTTTAAGAGTAATCTCCGCCAGAACAGAAGCCACGCCCGGGGTCCCATCCAGAACCCTGCCGCCGTGGTTGGAGACGACAATCCCGGCCGCCCCCGCTTTAACAGCCAACTCCGCTTCTTTAACCGTCATTATCCCTTTGAAAAAAACCGGTAGTCTTGTTGAATGAGTTATTTCCTGTAATTCTTTCAGAGATTTAGGGGTAAAAGATTGCTCCCCCGGAACATCGGACTGTTCCAACCCTATCCCATCCAGGTCAATTCCTACGGCCGGTATTTCCAGCTTTTCACAATCCCGGATCCGGGCGATTAATTTGGATAAAGGCCACGGTTTTAAGACCGGTAACCCCCATTTTAACTCCGCAATAATCTTATACCCGGTAAGAAATTCCTCCGGATCCCGGCCGTCGCCGGTCATTGCCATAAAACCGGCGGACTTGGCGCCCCGGATCAAGGAGTTTGCCAATTCTTCCTCCTTGATCCGGCCGCCCAGGTTGTAATTCATCCCGGCCATCGGCGCCACTATCAGCGGCGAAACATACTCCCGGCCAAACAAGCTTAGTGACGGATCCGGATCAACCGCCTGATGAATCGTTCGTAAATTTAACTTTATCCCGGCTAAAGCAGTAATATTATTGACAAATCCCATCCCATAGCCGGCTCCGCCCATACCGGGGACTTCGCCCCGGCAGGCTAGGCCGTCGCAGAATTTGCAAACCCGGCAATAGCCTTTTAACCTTTCTCTAGCGGCATCTACTAAGTCCTGCGGCAATATATCCATAATAGAAAACCCCTCCGATTAAAAATCCGGCGGTAAAACGGGAAATATCTTTAGTTTAGTTAAATCCTATCCGGCAAAAAACATCCAGGTCAACAAGAGGAAGGTCGGGAGTAGGATTAAACCAGAGTAAGCCATATAACCAAAGAAATGCGGCACCTTTATCCCTTGTTCCTCCGCTATGGACTTGACCATAAAATTCGGCCCGTTCCCAATATAAGTGTTGGCGCCCATAAAAACCGCCCCGCAACTAATAGCCCGCAGTAAATCGGCTTTGACTCCGATACCGGGGACGCCAGCCAGGCCGAGACCGCGGGTTACGCTCTCCGCCAGCGAAGTAAAGGTCAGGTAGGTTGGAGCATTATCAAGAAAGGAGCTTAACCCGCCGGCAAACCAGAAAAACTGCCAAGGTTTGGTAATTCCCAGGGCGGCGCCCTTCTCTTCCAGGTATAACAGCAAGGGAGCCATGGTAATGAAAATGCCAACGAATAGAATGGCAACTTCGGCGATGGGGCTGAAGGTAAATTTATTTTGGTTACGCAGTTCTTTGCCGGTAAAGATCAGTGACAGAACAGCCATCAGCACCATTGCCAATTCCCGGTAAGGACTGGCGATTTGGCAGGAAACTGCCAAAATTACCCCGGCTAAAAAAAGCAAATTAAGTTGGCCTTTTATTCCCAGCGGGATGACGGAACTATCGCGTTTGAGAACGCTTGGGGTCTCCTTCCGGTACCAATAACTGTCCCAAAAATAGAAAATGGTCAGCAGCAGCGCCAGCGCAGTGAGCCACATAGGGAACAAGCTAAAGGTCCAGGTAAATGGAACCCCCCGTAAATAGCCTAAAAATAAAGGCGGGTCGCCCAATGGTGTCAAACAGCCGCCGATATTGGAAACAATAAAAATGAAGAAGATTGGAATATGGGTGATATGCTTTCTCTCGCTGATGGTTTTTAATAAAGGCCTAATTAACAGCATACTGGCCCCGGTGGTTCCGATCAAGTTCGCAATGACCGCCCCTATAAGTAAAAAAAATGTGTTTACTCCTGGCGAGGCTTTTAGATCGCCGGTGATCAAAATACCGCCGGAGATAATATAGAGGGCTGCCAGCAACAGAATAAAGGAAGTGTAATCTTCAAGCGTTTTCAGCAATTCTCCGGGTAGGTTTTGCAGCATGAAAACAAGCACCGGCAGACTGATGAGCCCGGCTAGAATTGATTTATGGCGGTTCTTCTCCCAGAACTCCGAAAAAGCCAGCGGCGCAATGGCGATCAATAAGATTAATATTATAAACGGGATACAAATAATGGGGGGGATGGATTCCAGAGTTGGTTTCATGGTGACTACTCCTCATTAAAAATAGTGGTACGCCGGGAAATTTGTTCCCTAAGTCAGGCGGGTGAATACGGAATTTTGAAGGCGGCTAATTTCCCGGAGTACTCCCAAAGCTATCTATTTTGCAGGCATAATCGCCATTATTTTTAGGTCGTTGACATTGGTTCCGGTAGCGCCGGTAATGACCGCGTCGCCCAATTGTTTGAGAACCGGAGTCACATCGTGCTTATTAAGCGATGCAAAGAGATCAATCTTTAATTCACGGGCTCTGTTCAAAGTTAAATTATCGACCAGACCGCCGGCGGTATCGGTCGGACCGTCGGTCCCATCGGAATCCTGGCCTAAAACGACCACTTCCCCGATACGGTCAATCCATAAGGCGGCTCCTAGGGCGAATTCCTGGTTGGGGCCGCCGTCACCAGCCTCCCCGGTAATTTTGACCGTGGTTTCGCCGCCGCCGATAATAACACATGGAGGGCTTAACGGCCTTTTATTAAGGAGGATCTCCTTGGCAATGGCGGCAAAGGTTCCCCCCAACTCCCGGCTTTCACCTTCCAGCATGGTCGAGAGGATCATAGTATTAAAACCCATTTCCCGGGCTTTCTCGGCCGCTCCTTCACAGGCGGCGGTGCCGCCGATAATGATATGGTTGTAAATCCGGTGATCGGAAAGATCCTTCGGCGTCTCCTGCGCGGGTCCGCCGTTTCTTAAATAATTGCCAACCGAGGCCGGAACCTTCTCCCAAAGCTCATACTTGGTTAGAGTGGCTCTGGCATCGTCAAAACTGGCGGTATCCGGCACAGTCGGGCAGGTTATATAATCCAAGGGGTCGCCGATTACATCGGAGACGGTCAGATTGATCAAATAAGCCTGGGGATTGATATTCTTGGCGAGCCAGCCCCCTTTGATACGGCTTAAATGCTTCCGGACCGCGTTAATCTCAATAATATTCGCCCCGCAGGTCAATAAGAGTTTATTGACCAGTTTTTTCTCCGCCAAACTGACCCCCTCCACCGGATACGGCATTAAGGCAGAACTGCCCCCGGTTATCCCCGCAAAAACAATATCTCCGGGCCGTGTTTGTTTGGCCAAGATCATCGCTTGCTGGGCGGCGTTAAATCCGGCCTCGTCCGGTATTGGGTGACTTGCCAAATAAAGCCGGGAGTAATTCAGCTCCCCTTCTTGCCCGTATTTGCAAATAATCACTCCATCGTTGATCCGGTCGCCCAAAATCTCTTCCAAAGCCTTGGCAATAGGAAAGGTGGCCTTCCCGGCGCCAAGCAGGAAAATCCGGGGATTTTTTTTAAGATCAAATTGTAAATCGCCCACTTTTAGTTGATCCCCAGCTAAACTAATCAATTTTTTAACCGCTTTGTAGGGGTCAGCTTTCGCTAGGGCATGATCGACTATTTCCAGCACCGCCCGGCGGAGTTTGATATTTCCATGAGCTAATAACTCTTCCTTATTTTTAAAGTAACTCATCCAATTCCCTCCCTCGTTTTTAAAGGAACAGTCGGCGGCGGCGCCGACTGTTCTCCGAAAACTATTAAATTGCTGATCTAAAAGGGAATTTTGAAATCGGTTCCGGCGTATCTGGCCTGTGAGCCCAATTCTTCCTCAATTCTTAACAGCCGGTTGTATTTGGAGGTCCGTTCACCCCGGACACCGGCTCCGGTCTTGATCTGACCGGCATCAAGTCCGACAACCAGGTCGGCAATGATCGGGTCTTCGGTTTCGCCGGAACGTTCCGAAACCATAATCCCGAAATTATTCCTGAAGGCCAACGCCGCGGCATCCATCGCTTCCGTCAGGGTGCCGATCTGATTGAACTTCCACAACAGCGCATTGGCGGCGCCAAGTTTCGCCCGTTCCCTAATCCGGTCAGGATTAGTGCAGAAGAAGTCGTCACCGACGATTTGAATGCCCAGCTCTTTGGTGGCGCGGATAAACCCGTCAACATCATCCTCGCTTAGCGGGTCTTCAATGGTGACGATGGGGTATGATTTCAATAAATCTTTATAGTAATCAATCATTTGGGCGGTGGTTAATTTATTTCCTTCGAGGGAATAAAGTTTGGTCTTGGGATCATAGAGATGGGTGGTGGCGCAATCCAAGCCATAGACTATTTTTTTGGCATAGCCGGAACGATCGACAGCCTCCACTAAACGATCCAAGGCCTCGCGCACTTTGACGATGGGAGGGGCGAATCCGCCTTCATCTCCGACGTTGGCCGCAATTTTGCCGTAGTTTTTGACAATAATCTCCCGTAATTCGTTGTTGACAGCGTTTCCGATCTCCATCGCTTCGGTAAAAGTCTCGGCTCCAACCGGGAAGATGCAAAATTCCTGAAATTCCAGATCGTTGGAGGTAAGTTTGCCGCCGTTTACCAGGTTAAGCAATGGAACAGGCAAAACATGGGCATTGGAATTTATGTAACGGTATAGCGGCAGGTTGACCGAGTTCGCAGCCGCTCTGGCTGTAGCCAGAGATACACCGATAACCGCATTGGCGCCCAACCGGGATTTATCCTTACTGCCATCGGTTTGACGCAGTTTTTCATCGATTTTCCGCTGATCGGTGACATCCATGCCGATGATGGCCGGTCCTAACACTTCAATTACGTTTTTAACGGCTTTTTTCACTCCGAGGCCGGCGTAACGTTTTTCCTTGTCGCGAACCTCCTTGGCCTCGTTGGATCCGGTAGAACGGCCCGCCGGGACGTCGGCCCGCCCCATAATCTCATGGTTTACCCAAACATCGACCTGTACTGTAGGGTTCCACCGGCAGTCCAAGATTTCCCTGGCGGTAACTTCGGTGATTTTATATTTAATCATTTCTGTGACTCCTCTCATTTGCTGTTATTGTTTTGAACGCCTGAAATGAAAATTAAGTTCAGCACTTCGAGCCGGCCTTAACCGTTAACCCGCGTTGCGGTTGGGGGTAGAACAACACTTGGGGATGGGGTTTACCGGCCATTGCCAACGCTTTATCCAAGGCCTTTTGAGGTGAGGCGGCCGGAATAAGAAACATCTTTTCGAATATCTCCGGGGCGACATTGGGCGAAGTCGCAATAATTTTGATGTCGTTTAAGAGAATCTTGCTAAGTAACAAAGAATGGTCCATCTGAATTTTATAACCCGCCTGCAGGTTCTTAACGACCTCTTCGATACTGGCAGCCCCCTGGTAAGGAACAAGCATATCCTCTGAATCGACTCCATCCCGGCAGAATGAATACAATACCAGGATCCCGCCTTTCCCCATTACCGGCGCCAGAGCGATTAACGGTTTTATTGACTGGTAAAAATTGATATTTAACGGCTCCCCCGGAGTGGTGACGATAATATCGGGCTGCTGGGCCAGGCGCACCTCGCAAAAAGAACGCATGAAATCCACTGCCCGTTGGTGCGCCACAATCAAGTCCCCGGTGAAAACCCCGGTAATCTCACCCTGGGAATTAAGAACCAGATTAACGGTAAAATCAATCCCTAACAGCTTAGCGGCCTCAACCATATCAAGGTGAATCGGGTTGTTATGCAATTCCCCGGGGCGGGCGCCCGGTTTCAATAACATTTCCGGCCGGTGGTTGATCTCAATCGTTTTTTCGCTGGAGATTCCCGGCAGCACCGATTTCCGGCCGCCGGAAAACCCGGCGAATTCATGTGGCTCCACTTTGCCGACGGCAATCCGGAGATCGCATTCATAAACGGTTTTATTGACTTCGACCGGAGTTCCATAGGATGTCTTCCCAAGGTATCGCAATTGATCTTGTTGATAAGGCTGATGATTGATGACTTTGATCTTTCCTATGTATTCCGGACCAATGATGGCGGCCATCTCCTCCGGGGTGGCCGGCCGGTGTACTCCGATGGCTACTACAGCCGTGATCTGGTCCAACTTAACTCCGGCTGCGGCCAGTTCTTTTATTAACAACGGAATTACTTTGGCTGTGGGCACTCCCCGGGTCGAGTCCGAAACCAGCAAGGCCACTTTCTTCGCCCCGCGCGCTATTTGATTTAGTGGTAAGCAGCCAAGCGGATTTTGAAACGCGGTCCTGGCATCCTTGGGCCAGTTTAAGGGGGCCGGTTCCGTAAACTTGACTAAATTTAAAAAATTCTCCTTGGCGATTTTGAGCTCCACATTTTCAACTTGGTCGCGATAGACTATTTCACCGGCTTTTTCAATAATCGAGTACATCAAGGCTCATCTTCTTTCGGGGCGATTCCCGCGTCTTGGTAGCCCGTGGCGTCGTCGATTATATGTTTGACACTATAAATAGTCATTAAGAAGAAGCTTAATGGCAGCGCGGCATAAGGGAACGCTATCGAGACCCGCAAGGCCGGGGTAATCTGGGATGCGTTATTGACGGTTAGTTGCAGCCCGAAGACAGTACCCAACGTCATTACCAGTACAGCCAAATAGGGGATGATTCTTTCCAATACGTGTTGCAGCCCTTTAGGCATCATCTCCCGGAAGATGGTAATGCCCAAATGTCCCCGGCGTTTATGAAGGATGCTGGCGCTGAGCGCGGCAAACCAGATCAAAGCATAACGCAAGAACTCCTCCGACCAGGATAAGGCATTGTTAAAGATATAACGGCGGATCACATGGACCCAGGCTACCAGCAGCATAACCACGAGAATGGCCGCAGCTAGATAAAGCGTTATCTGTTCCAGGTAGTCACAGAATTTGTTAAACCCGGATTTTTCCATTTCAATCAACTCCTTGCCTGCAAGATTAAACCCCGGTTTCCTCCATACCGACTTTCTTCGGGGCAGGGGAAACAACCGGTGATTGTTTCCCCTACGGCCTAAAACCTAGAGGCCGGATCTTACATCTTTTTCAGCGTCTTTGATGGCTTTCAACCACTCTTCGGCAAAGCCCTTATCGACTTTCCCCTTAATAATGTCCAGTATGGCCGCTTGGGAGCGGTCCCTCATCTCAGCCTTTACTTTATTGGAGACGTTGTTAACCTTCATTCCCTTGGATACCAGCAGATCGATCAGTTCTTCCTCGCGTTGTTTATTGACAAACCTGCTGTAGTTCTGGCCAAGGATGGCGCCTTTTTCAATGATGGTCTGGTAATCCTTGGGGA
The DNA here is from genome assembly GCA_050260935.1 of Bacillota bacterium. GTDB lineage: Bacteria > Bacillota > UBA4882 > UBA8346 > UBA8346 > UBA8346. The sequence goes on along the minus strand of JBLNCU010000200.1, from coordinate 18,486 downwards.
GTTTCTTAAACCAGGCCAGATTGGCCACTAACGGCATTGGATCATAGATATGGCCGGTCAGGGAGCAGTATTTCTGTACTTCATACATTTTAACTTCCCAGATATTGGCCAGCGGGTTCTCTTGCCCCTGAACAATTCCTTGCTGCATGGCCATATAAAGCTCGGACCAGGGAACCGGGGTAGGGTTGGCGCCTAAGCGCTTGAAGTTTTCGATGTGATTGGGAGCTTCCATGGTCCGGATCTTTAAACCTTTAAAATCCTCGACCGTGGTGATCGGCCGGACGTTATTGGTGACATGGCGGAACCCGTTCTCCATATACGCCAATCCTTTTAAACCAACCTTCTCGCAGGAATCCAGCAGTTTCTGCCCCATGGGGCCATCCAATACCATCCAGGCGGTCTCGTAGTTGTCGAAGGCGAAAGGAATGTCCAGCACCATAAAGTTCTTGTTGAAAGAAGTCAACGGACCGGCGGAGGCGGTAGCCATCTCCAGGGAGCCGGCCTTAACCTGCTGGACCGACTCTACTTCCGCGCCGAGCTGGGAATTGGGGTAAATGGCGACCGTGATCGCCCCTTTGGTTCTAGACTCGACATACTGCTTGAAGATTTGCAAGCCGATGGTTTGCGGGTGAGTCATGGAGTTGCAGTCGGAGATCCGGATCTTGATCGGAGCGGCGAACACCAAATTGGAAAGGATTAAAGTTACGGCCAATACAAAGGTTGTCAGCATCAGCAAACGACTTTTTTTCATACTCATCTTCTCCTTTATTTTTTTGGGGTTACCCGACTATTGCCCAGGTAAAATCTCTGACCCTATCACCTCCGTTTTAATTGACTAATAACCGAACATCTTCGGTATCCAAAGGGTAATCCCGGGGATATATGTTAGCAGGAGCAAAATAGCCAAACTCGCCGCCCACATCGGAAAAGCCTGCTTAAATGTATCTTCAATCTTCACGCCCGCCATCGGACTGGTGACAAAGAGGGCAATGCCGAAGGGCGGGGTAACCAAACCGAGAACCAGGTTGATACAGACGATGGCGCCGATTTGAATGGGATCAATACCAAAATTCCAGGCTATAGGGGCAATAATCGGCGCCAAAACCACTACTGACGCGTAATCATCCATAAACATCCCGTTGATGATCAGCAGAATATTGACTGCCAGCAGGAAGACCCAAGCCGGAACATGGGACAACGGGCCGACCAGCAAATTGACGATCTGCTCGTTAGCAATGGCCCAGGCGGTAATAGTAGCGGCCCCGGCCAGGATGATCACCAGACCGGAAGTGATGGCGGTCTCCATTAAAATCTCCGGCAGATCCTTCAACTTGACTTCCTTATAGACAAAAACGCAGAGAATCAAGGCATAGAGGGCAGCGACCGCCGAAGCCTCGGTAACGGTGAAGATCTTGCCGAAGATACCGCCAAGAATGATTACCGGCAGCATCAAAGCAGGAAAAGCCTTTTTAAACTGGGTCCATTTCTCCGGCCAATCGGCTTTTTCATGTTTCGGGTAATTCCGTTTCTTGGCCTGGAAATAAATTATAATCATCTGGGCTACGGCAATTAAGATCGCCGGAATAATCGCCCCCAGGAAAAGGCCGGCAATGGAAGTCCGCCCGACTGAAATGCAATAGAGGATCATCAAGACACTAGGAGGCATGATCGGTCCGAGCATTGAGGCGGTGGCCATGACTCCGGCGGCATAATCGGGCTTATAACCCTCCTTCTTCATCATCGGAATCAGGAAGGAACCGAGGGAAGCAGCCTCGGCCACGGCCAAACCCACGATGGCGCCCATGAATAAACAGGTGCCGACGGTCACTAAAGCGAGAGCTCCGCGTATGTGTCCGACGAAGGCGTTGACGAAGTCGCATAACGACTTCAGTAAGTGGCCTTTAACCATTAATTGGCCGGTAATGATGAAAAACGGCACCGCCAGTAAGGCAAAGCTGTCCATTCCGGAGAACAACCGTTGGGGGACCAGGGTGAACGGGTAGCCTCCAACCAGAAAATAGGCGACGGTGCTAAGTATTAAGTTAAAAGCGATTGGGAACCCGATTATCATCAAGACGAGAAAACAACAGACCAATACCAATAAAGCCAAATTATTCACCTCTCCCTCAAATCAACTGCTGTGGAAAACGCCCCTGTTTTATAGAAGAATTAACCACCTCCCGGCATCGGATTTAAGATTCGGGTCATTCCAAAACGGTGCTTCCCAATTTAACGGATATATTTTTGGCGGCTTCCAGCACCAATTGCAGATTTTTCTGTAATTGCTCCTCCGATAAGCGAAACGAAGGCCCGGAAATCGCTAGACTGGCAATGACCTCATTGCTGCCGTCCCGCACCGGAGCGACTACTGAGTAAGCCCCAATCTCCCTTTCATTGGTACTGATGGCATAACCTTGTTTCCGCACTTGCTCAAGATTTTTAGAGAGCTGATCCGGATCGATTATGGTAAACGGGGTGAATTGTTTCAACGGCTCTTTCCGGATCAAACGCTCTCTTTCGGCTTCCGGCAGATAAGCCAGCAGTACCCTGCCGGAAGCCCCGCAATGCAACGGCAATGAAACTCCGGTGGTGCTGACTTTGGCAACTCCGTACTTGCTCTCCACCTTCAGTAGACAGATCCGGGACTCGTTTTCCATTACATACAACGAGACCTCTTCGCCGCACTCATCGCGGAGTTTTTCCATTACCGGCCTGGCAACGGCGGTTAAACCGGTCTGTTGTTGCTGCACTATATTACCCCAGATATAGAACTTAACCCCCAGCCGGTAACGGCCGTTATCGCCAGTCCTTTCCAGGCACCCCTTATTCTCCATGGTGGCTAAAAGCCGGGAAACCGTACTTTTGGTAAAACCGGTCATTTGACTGATTTCATTAACCCCCAGCACCGGTTTGTCGGCCCGAAAACAGTCAAGAATGTCAATTACCTTTTCTACAGATTTAATTGTGGTCATGGGTTCACTTCCTTGTTGCATAATGTGCAACTTAGTTCTACATTATGATACAAAAAATATTCGCTTTACATTTGGTATTTCCTGCTGATATTTTAAATTTTTTTTTAAAAAGACTCTATTAATTAACTTTTTTGTTGCACAATATGCAACTAAAGTTATCATTATGAAAAATAAAATCGCCAGTTTCAAAAAGTGGCACCAAAAAAACCAGCTTTTCAGCTGGTTTTTTAAACTGGATTTATCCCTTTTTTAGAAGCTGCGCTTGGCGTCACATTCAACCTCTTTTAAATATCCGGACGCCGTGCGGCGGTAATTCCGGATAACCTAAACCCGACAAACTGCAGCCGAGCGAGAATACCGGCTCCCACCCGTTGCTCCATTCATGAGGCACCTCGATGCAGCGGCATTCTTCACTGCTCATATTAAAACAGGCCATGATCTGTTCCTTCTTGCCGCTTCTGATAAAACCGAAGATACCCTCGCCCAGGTGTAAATCGTGGTACGAACCGTTCTGCAGCGACTGGTACTGTTTCCGGATCCGGATCAAATTCTGCGTCTCTTTCAATAAATGCTGATTCTGTTCTATTTCCGACCACCGCATTGTTCTCCGGCAATCGGGATCTTTCCCTCCAGTTAAGCCGATCTCATCGCCATAATACAACGCCGGAATACCGGGATAGGTCATCTGAAAGGCGACAGCCGCCAGATATTTCCGGGTGTCTTCCCCGCAGATTGTGAGAAATCGCGGCGTATCATGACTCCCCAGCAAGTTATAAGCGCTGGTGATATACTCCCAAGGCAAATTGGAACGGTTTTTAATCAATTCCAGCCGAAACTGTTCCACTGTGGTATGGCCTTTGGCAAAATAATTGATCACCGCGTCACGCCACCGGTAGTTCATTACGGCGTCACAAGTATCGCCCTTCAACCATTCAAACGGTTCATCCCAGATCTCGCCGACAATGAAGGCTTCCGGGTTTATCGATTTCACCAGTTTGCGAAAGATCCGCCAGAAGTCCATATGAACCTCATTCGGGACATCCAGGCGCCAACCGTCAATTCCCAGACTGGTCCAAAAGGAGACTACCTTTAGCAGGTAATTAACAACTTCCGGGTTATGGTGATTGAGTTTCGGCAACGAGCCAAAATTCCACCAGCAATCATAATTCGGCGGATTTTGACTAACCGGAAAGGAATGACAATGATACCAGTCCTTGAAACGGGATTTGGCGCCGTGTTTCATTATATCCTGAAACGCCCAGAAAGTATCGCCCGTATGATTAAAAACTCCATCGATGATTATCCTAATCCCGGCCTGATGCAACTTCTCGATCAGGTTTTTAAAAGTCCAGATGTCGCCGAATTCCGGTGAGATTCTCAAATAATCCCTGGTATCGTATTTATGATTAGATGGCGAATCAAAGATCGGATTGAGATAGAGCGCGCTAACACCCAGTTGTTGCAAATACGGAATCTTGGCGATAATTCCCTTGAGATCGCCTCCGAAGAAATTAAAACAAGAAGGCGGATTCCCCCATGACTCTTTACCGGCGGGATCGTTGGTTTCATCACCGTTAAAGAATCTTTCGGGGAAAATCTGATAAAATACCGCTTGAGAGGCCCAAACTGGTGGTAACGCAGGTACGGAGCGCCGGGAAACGTTTGCCGGAGAGCCCTGATTGGCAAATCCCGTTTGACTCACGGTATCACTTCCTTAAATTAAGGCTTATTTATGGGGCCACTCATAATAATACAAAATAATATTTAACCAGTTCAAGAGGGGATTGGTGGCAGAAGTTGCAACTTAAAACAATATGTCGGAGCGCTTTATTTTAAATTAATGTCAAAGGCATATTACAGATTAGTGACAATTAAAGTTAAACCATGATCGGCTTTAAAAAACCTTCATGGTTTATACATTTTATCAGCTATTTATTTTTTCCAAATAGTGAACGGCATTTAAAGCCGCCACCTGGCCCTGGCCGGCCGCCCGGCTGATCTGCCAGGGCTTGCCGGTGCAGTCACCAGCGGCAAAAACCCCGGGTATGTTGGTAGCCTGATTATTATCAGCAAGAATAAAACCGTTTTCGATCCGCAAGCCGTCCAGTAATTGCTCAGCCGGCCGCCCGGACCTTTCGATAAATACTCCGGTTACTTCCAATTCGTCAACTGTGGTTTTTAAAAGCTCTACATGCTCATTACCCTTAATAGCCCGGGGTTTTCCATGAACCAGGGTGATTCGGGGATCGGGTAATGTCTCCAATTTATATTGGGGCAAATAATAGACTTTGGCGCAGATCTCCGCCAGGAAAGCCGCTTCATGTTCGGCTTCAGGAATATACCCAATCATGGCCACAGTCTTCCCTTTAAAAAACATCCCGTCGCAGGTGGCGCAGTAGCTAACTCCCCGGCCTACCAATTCCTGTTCCCCCTCGATCTCGGAGGCTAAAGAGACCCCCACCGCTAAAACCACGGCTGAAGCCTCAATTGCGTTCTCCCGGCCGATTAATTGAAATTTGGCCCCATCGGGATAAATATTTTGAATCTCATCTTTGATAAAAACCGTTCCCAAATTGACGCTGTGATCCTTCATTTTTTGAATCAGTTCCCGGCCGGAAATTTGAGGCAGGCCAAGATAATTTTCGATTAGATGCGCTTGAATCATTTTGGAGCTTATCTCTTCTTTGGCTATTGCCACTACTGTTTTATTGCGGCGTCTGGCATTGACCGCCGCCGCCAAACCGGCCGGCCCTCCGCCTACAATAGCAATATCGTACATCCTTAACCCCCCTTTGACCAGATTTTTTATTTTCCAAATTTGAATTTTGGCGACAGGTGATTTATTAAACATGAAGAAATAATTACTTGATATCCCAAATATAATTTAAGAGTTTTCCCGGTGTTTTAGATTTATCGGAAAGGTTGTGTGCGGATGACGTCGGCGCCTATTAAACCGTCATCCTTGTCCCGGCAGTTCTGGAAATACAACTCTTACCTTACCGCGGACCGGTTTATTCTGGCCGTTCGATTTATCCTAGTCGTCTTAAATTATCTCATTATTTTTTGCAGTTGGCAATCTGATAAGCTGGAACATTTCTATCTATTTATCTCCGGCTCCATCCTTATTTATGGACTATTATGTTTTGCCGGTTCATCTTTGATCAATATCCGGGCGCTTCATTTTATTTTAACTTTAAGTGATTTTGTTATAGTTTCCGCGGGTTTTTATTATTTACCGCCGTACATAGCCGACGGTACTTATTTTATCTATTTTGTAGGAATCGTGATCAATATATTATACGGCGGGTACCTCTCCTCGCTTGGTCTATCCTTGTTGGCCTCCGTCGGGCTGGGTATGGCGGTTTGGCCCTCGCTAAAAGCGGAAAAAACTCTCTACCTTTATTCCCGGCTTTTAAATCTAAATCTAGTCACCCTGGCCATCTGTTTTTTAGGTCTAAAAATTAGAGAGATAATCAAGTCGGTGGAATCGGAGAAAGAGGAGTCCAAAAAACAATACCATCAATTGCAGGTTTTATCCAGAATCGCCAAGGAGATCAACGGTGAACTGGAAATTGACAAATTATTATTCCTGATAATCAAAAAGGCTGACGAATTAACCAAATCTCAAGCCGGGGGTATAATTTTAAAAGACTCCGACGAAATTTACAGGATCAAAGCAACCAACGGAATGGCCAAGACTTTTTTGGAAAAAGAGATCGCTTTGGGAGTCGGTTTACCCGGCCGAGTCTTAACAGAGAGAAAGACGGTCTGTGATCGCAACCCGTCCTTCGATCCCAATGGAGAAGCGGCTTGTGATTTAGACCATTACCGGTTCGCCATCGCCGCTCCGATTTGGTGGAAGGGTGATATCCTCGGTTTACTCTTTCTGTTACGGGGACGGCAGGCTAACAGTTTCACCAAGGACGACAAGTTATTATTGGAAACTTTAAGCGAACACGCAGCCATTGCCGTCTCTAATGCCAGGCTTTTTAAAATGACCGCCTCCTTAAGCCTGAACGATTACCTAACCGGAGTAGGGAACCTGCGGTTCTTTTATCAACAGCTTGAACATACTTTTGCTGTCGCCGAACGTTATCAACAACCTTTTAGCTTAATGGCGGTGGACTCGGATTCTTTAAAGCAAATTAACGACCAATACGGCACCGCGCAAGGGTTTAAGCATATAAAACAACTGGCGGGAATTTTAAAGAATACTATTCGCGGGTCGGATTTAATCGCCCGTTACGACCGGGATATGTTTATGATTATTCTGCCGCATACCGATGTAGCTGAAACCTTAAAGCTGGCCGAGCGGATCAGGAGCCTGGTAAACGAATCCCCAATTATCATCAATGGCCAACCGGTGCATACTACAGTCTGTATAGGACTGGCTTCTTACCCAGGCCACGCCGGCAGCATGCAGGCGCTAGTTTCGGCGGTCGAGTCCGCTCTTTATAGAGCAAAACGCCTCGGCCAAAACCAATTGTTGGTCGCGGAAGAACATAACGAAAGGTAAAGATCTGACGCCAAAGTTTTCGTTAAACAGCCTAATCAAAAGGAAGTGACCCCTTGCTATACTCAACCTTTAAAATCTTTTTTTCGGCGTTATTCAAAATTTTTCACCGGTATTCCATAACCGGGCGGGAAAACATACCCGAATCAGGCCCGGTGCTTATTGTCTCCAACCATGTCAGCAATTGGGATCCGCTGCTGATTGGCGCCGCCGTTCAAAGAAAGGTCAGTTTCATGGCCAAGGAGGAATTGTTTCGTATACCGGTGGTTAATTTCTTCATTACCGCCTGGGGGGCTTTTAAAGTTAAACGGGGCCGGGGCGACCGGGAGGCTATCAACCGTTCTTTGGAGGTCTTGGCTCAAGGAAAAGTAATGGGTATTTTTATTGAGGGGCGGCGCAACACCAAGGACCCGCGAAAAATGCTAAAACCCCAACATGGCGCGGCGATGCTGGCTGTCAAAAGCGGAGCCCCGGTTGTACCTGCTGTTTTAATCAATAGTCAAAAGACTTTGCGCAGTCTAAGGCGGGTAAAAATTATTTTCGGAAACCCGCTTACTTTTAAAGACGATCCCGATATGGATAAAAAGGACTTATACGAAAAAATAAGCCTGCAAATAGTGGACGAAATCATGAAATTAAAAGGGGCCTAAAAGCCCGGCCCCTACATTAGTATTCCGGTTCGATTAACCCGTAATTGCCATCCTTGCGCCGGTAAACCACGTTTACTTGGTCGGTTTCATCGTTGGTGAAAACGTAAAAATCATGGCTTAATAAATCCATCTGCATAATGGCTTCCTCGATGGACATGGGTTTCATGGTAAAACGTTTGGTTCGCTTGATTTGCGGTTCACCGGTCTCTTCGGCGGAGGCCGCCGGAGTTACCACCACCCGGTTTTCCTCTCGAAATCTCCGGTTGATTCTGGTCTTGAATTTCTGTACCTGACGCTCAATTTTATCAACCGCCCCGTCAATGGAGGCATACATATCATTGGTCTTCTCTTCTCCCCGTAATAAAAGCCCATCGACTTGGATGGTAATATCGACAATGTGCTTCCCTCTTTCAGTACTTAGGGTAACTTGAGCTCCCCGCGGACTTTTTTCAAAGAACTTAGCCACTTTGGAGACTTTCTTGTTGGCGTATTCCCTTAAGGCTTCGGTCACTTCTACGTTTTTCCCATTTACAGTCACTAACATAAGCCCATCTCCTCTCTTTGTTTGATCCATACTTTTAAAACTAAGTTCATATTAAATATATTAGTTACCTGGATGGGAATATCCTTCCATTCTTTAAGTTAAAAACAACTTTTCCCCGGAAAACCTATCAAGCCTGATTTTGTTATTGATCAAGGGCCTTGCTGAAGACACGGATATTAAAAAATTACTTGTGCCGTTTATTGGGTCAAAAGTTTCGGCACAAGTAATTTAATTTAGTTTTTATTTGTTTTTCTTAGGCGCAAAAGTTTCACAACATGTTTCCGTTGTGGTTCTAGCCCCGGACTCCCCCTCCAATGAGCCGATTTCCATATTATCGGTAGCTCCAAAGTTATTGCGGACTTTGATCTCATCCGCCTGGCAAACTGCGCCATCGTCATTGTACTTGCAAGTAGAAACACTGCATTTGATACGGTTCATCCCATCACCTCCGTTTGTTATTATCTGCCTCGGCTGGAGAAGTTATTCACATTTTTTAGGGCTATTCTAGAAATCGCCGCCTGACAGTCCGGCAAATTCGATAGTTACAGCTGCTGAGGTTGAACCGGCCCTTTTAGAAATAGGCAAAACCGGAAGCTGATAGGCATTGGAGAGAAATTCCCTTAATAAGGGGGAAAGAATCGCCAGCTCCAACCGGAACCCTTTTTTAGCCTGGCCGAACCAGAGCGATTCATAGGTCACCGGATGGAGATATCGCCTGGCATCCACCCACCCGGAGGCGGCAAATTGGCGAAGATGCCGTTTATAACTAAAAACCGTTTCCCAATTTCCCGGCGCCATAATTAGGCTACCGACAATCATAACCCTGGTATCATTGTTTTTTTGAATGTATTCCCCAAGTCGCCCCCAGGTTTCCTCATTTCCCCGGAAATTTAGAGTGTCCGGGAGATGAAAACCCAAAATTGTCAGGTTTTTTTCCGGTAACCCGACTTCGAACCAAGGATCATACTTATAGTCATTACCGGAGAGCTGGCCCAAGTTTGACTTGCTGATTATCAATATTCCATCCCAGTCCGGAGCCGGTTCCATGAAGACCGCCGATTTATATTTAACCCTGATAAAGGCCCCGGTTTTATAAAAACCGGCCTCGCGACAACCGGTAAATATTACCAAATCCGCATCTTGAAGCGCTGGATTCTCCAAGGCTTGACTGATTAAAGTCTCGGTCTGATTTCGGATGTTTAAGATAATTACTTTGAACACTCATTTCCACCCCCAGACTCCATTTTTAACTCTGAATATTGTATACTTGCACAAAACGGTTGACAACGCTGTGGAATGATCATAGAATTTAAGAAATAAAACGGAATTGAATTCCACGATACGGAAAATAGAATTTAATGGAGTAAACTCCCCTGAAAGGTTGATCAAAAATGCCGCAAAATGGATTCCCCCCCGATCAAGGTCTTTATAACTCCCAGTTTGAGCATAATGCCTGTGGCATCGGTTTTGTGGTCAATATCAAAGGGATTAAATCACATCAAATCGTCCAGCAGGGTCTGACGGTCCTGAATAACCTGGATCACCGCGGCGCCCGGGGGGCCGAACCCAACACCGGAGACGGCGCGGGTATCTTGCTCCAACTCCCTCACCAATTTTTGAAAAAGGCCGGTTCCAAGTTGGGCATCGCTATCCCGCATCCCGGAGACTATGCGGTCGGGATGGTTTTTTTGCCGCAAGACCCCTCCGGGCGGGCCGAATGTGAGAAAATCCTGGCCGATATTATCAGGGAGGAAGGCCAGACCCTTTTGGGATGGAGAACCGTTCCCACAAATGATTGCGGGTTGGGGAATTCCGCCCTAGCCTCCAAGCCTTGTATCCGCCAAGTTTTTGTCGCCAAAAACCCCGAAATTCGTGATGAACAAGCTTTTGAACGGAAGTTGTACATTATCCGTAAAAGGGCTGAAAAAGCCATTCGCTACTCCGGTAAAAGTAGTCTTGAAAAATTCTATCTGGCTAGCCTTTCCAGCCGGACCATTGTTTATAAGGGGATGTTAACCCCAAAGCAAGTGGCATCCTTTTATCCCGATCTGTCGGAACAGTCGCTGGAATCGGCTCTGGCTTTAGTTCATTCCCGCTTCAGTACCAATACATTCCCCAGTTGGGAAAGGGCTCATCCAAACCGCTATATAATTCATAACGGCGAAATTAACACTTTGCGGGGAAATATCAACTGGATGTATGCCCGGGAATCGGTTTTCCAAAGCGCTGTCTTTGGTGAGGAAATTTCCAAAATTCTCCCGGTTATCAGTCCGGATGGCAGCGACTCTTCGATGTTTGACGAATGTTTGGAATTTTTGACGCTGGCCGGCCGTTCTCTGCCCCATGCGGTGATGATGATGATCCCGGAGCCCTGGTCCAAGCAGAAAAACCAGACCCCTGAAAAAAAGGCTTTTTATGAATACCATACCTGTTTAATGGAGCCCTGGGACGGACCGGCGGCAATGGCTTTTAGCGACGGGACCGTCGTCGGCGCCGTCTTGGATCGTAACGGGCTGCGGCCGTCACGCTATTACGTAACCAGCGACGATCTAGTGATCATGGCCTCCGAGGTCGGTGTAGTCGAACTGCCGCCCGAAAAGATAGTGGAAAAAGGAAGATTGCAACCGGGCCGCATGTTGTTGATCGATACCAAAGCCGGCCGGATCATTACCGATCAGGAACTCAAGCAGAATCTGGCCCGGCAACATCCCTACCGGGAATGGCTGGATCGTTACTTACTAACCCTGGAGAAAATACCGCCGGTTTCCGGAGTTTTGAACCGGAATCCGGAGACTCTCCGGCTTCGCCAGAAAGCCTTCGGTTATACCTTCGAGGATTTGAGGCTAATTTTAGGGCCGATGGCTCAGGATGCGGTGGAACCCATCGGTTCAATGGGGGTGGACACTCCGTTGGCGGTTTTATCCGACCAGCCACAACTATTATATAACTATTTTAAACAGCTTTTCGCCCAGGTTACCAACCCCCCCATTGATGCCCAACGGGAAGAGATTGTTACCGGCACCGAAACTTACCTGGGCTCCGAGGGCAATCTGTTAAATCCAGAACCGGAGAGCTGCCGTCAATTAAAACTGGCCAGCCCGATTCTTACCGATGAGGAACTGGCTAAAATCGCCAGTTTGGATCAACCCGGTTTTAAAGCGGTGACCCTGCCTATCCTTTTCCGGGTTTCCGAGGGCGGTTCCGGTTTGCGAAAGGCCCTGGATGATCTCTTTCAGGAAGCCGGCAGCCAAATCCGGTCCGGAGCCAATCTGATCATCCTCTCCGACCGGGGAATCAGCCCCGAGAAAGCGGCCATTCCGGCCCTACTGGCTGTATCCGGCCTCCACCATTATCTAATCCGGGAAAAAGTCCGGACTCAAGTTAGTATCGTGGTGGAATCGGGTGAACCGCGCGAAGTTCATCATTTTGCCTTGTTGCTCGGATATGGGGCCTCGGCAATCAATCCCTACCTGGCCTTGGAGACGGTTGACGCTCTAGTCCGGGAGAAAATGATCAAAACTGCCGACAGCCGCCGGGCTGAGCATAATTATATCAAAGCGGCGGTCAAAGGGGTAGTCAAAGTTCTTTCGAAAATGGGGATCTCCACCATCCAGAGTTATCAAGGAGCCCAAATTTTTGAAGCGGTTGGCCTGAGCCGCTCAGTGATTGATCACTACTTCACCTGGACTCCGTCACGTATCGGAGGTATCGGTCTGGAGGTAATAGCCCGCGAAGCTCAAATGCGGCATCAAGCCGCCTTCAACGAAATTCAAAATGAAAAAACTCTGGATACCGGCGGGTTTTACCAGTGGCGCCGCCAGGGTGAGCATCATTTATATAACCCGGAGATGATCCATAAATTACAGCAAGCCTGCCGGAACAATGATTATCAGCTGTTTAAGGAATATACCCGGTTAATCAACGACCAAACACAGCGTCATTGTACTTTGAGGAGGTTGTTTGACTTTAAGTCGGCCGTTCCTGTTCCCCTTGAAGAAGTGGAATCGGTAGAATCCATATGCAGGCGTTTTAAGACCGGAGCCATGTCTTACGGCTCCATCAGCCAAGAAGCTCATGAGACCTTGGCGATAGCCATGAACCGAATAGGCGGAAAAAGCAATACCGGCGAGGGCGGTGAGGATCCGGCCCGGTTTGTTCCGGATGCAAACGGCGATTCCCGCTGCAGCGCCATCAAACAGGTGGCTTCCGGCAGGTTCGGCGTTACCAGTGAATATTTGGTTAATGCCAGGGAACTTCAGATTAAAATAGCCCAAGGCGCCAAGCCCGGTGAGGGCGGCCAGCTTCCCGGAAGAAAGGTTTATCCCTGGATAGCCAAGACCAGACACTCCACTCCGGGAGTAGGCTTAATCTCGCCTCCGCCGCATCACGATATCTACTCTATTGAAGATCTGGCGGAATTGATCCATGATCTGAAAAATGCCAATCAAGCGGCGCGCATTAGTGTAAAGTTAGTCTCGGAGGTGGGCGTGGGAACCGTCGCCGCCGGTGTAGCCAAGGGTAAGGCCGATGTAATTTTAATCAGCGGTTATGACGGCGGGACCGGGGCTTCCCCCAGGACCAGCATCCGCCATGCCGGTTTGCCTTGGGAGTTGGGGCTGGCGGAAACTCACCAAACTTTGCTACTGAATAATCTCCGCGACCGGGTGGTCTTGGAAACCGACGGCAAACTGATGACCGGCCGTGATGTTGCTATAGCCGCCCTTCTGGGAGCCGAGGAATTCGGTTTTGCCACTCTGCCATTGGTCGCTTTAGGTTGTGTAATGATGCGGGTATGTAACCTGGATACCTGTCCGGTGGGGATCGCTACTCAGAACCCCGATTTACGCCGTAAATTCTGCGGTGACCCGGAGTATGTAGTAAATTTAATGCGCTTTATCGCTCAAGATTTACGGGAAATTATGGCTAAATTAGGTTTCCGGAGCATAAACGAGATGATCGGGCGGACCGATAAACTCGAACCTGTTAAAGGGCTTGAACATTGGAAAGCCAAAGAGATCGATTTTTCCAACATTCTTTACCAGCCGGCGGTCCCGGCGGAAGTGGGCCGTTATTGCCGAACCACCCAAAATCATGGTTTGGAGCAGACGCTCGACAATCAAACCCTGTTAAAGATCTCCAAACCGGCTCTCAGGGACGGAAAACCGGTCCAGGCGATTTTAACGATTCATAACACCGACCGGGCGGTTGGGACCATCCTAGGTAGCGAAGTCACTAAAAAATATGGAGCTGAAGGGCTGCCTGAGGATACCATCAAACTTTACTTCCAAGGTTCAGCCGGGCAAAGCTTCGGAGCTTTCATACCGTCCGGGATTACTCTCACCCTGGAAGGCGACGCCAACGACTATTTGGGCAAAGGGCTTTCCGGCGGAAAAATTATTGTCTATCCGCCGCACCGATCAACCTTTAAACCGGAAGAGAATACCATCATCGGAAATGTGGCCTTTTATGGCGCTACTGGCGGCGAGGCTTACATCTACGGCTCAGCCGGCGAACGCTTCGCTGTCCGGAACAGCGGCCTCAAAGCTGTGGTCGAGGCTGTAGGCGACCATGGCTGTGAATATATGACCGGCGGCCGGGTAGTAGTTTTGGGTTCGACCGGACAAAACTTCGCGGCCGGAATGTCCGGCGGAATCGCCTATGTGCTTGATGAAAGCGGTGATTTTAAGAACCGTTGTAATTTGGAAATGGTTGATTTGGAACTGCTCGAGGATGAAGATGAGATTCAGGAAGTTAAAGAGATGATCCGCCAACACTTGAGGTATACCGGGAGTAAAAAGGCGAAACAGGTTTTGGAGAACTGGCAGCAATACCTGCCCAAATTGCTAAGGGTAATTCCGCACGACTATAAACGGGTGCTTCAGGCTATTAAAAAATTTGCGCAATCTGGTTTAAACAGTGAGGAAGTTTTTATGGCCGCCTTTGAAGAGAATAAAGGCGATTTGAAACGGGTAAGCGGAAATTGAGGCCTGATGCCTGTTGTCTCTTACCTCGTTCCTAACAAAACCACTGGAGGAATAACACCATGGGGAAACCTACGGGCTTTCTAGAATATAAACGGAAATTGCCGTCAGAACGGTCTCCGCGGGAGCGTTTACAAGACTGGAACGAGTTTCATGAACATTTTCCTGAAGATCAGCAACAAATTCAAGCGGCCCGCTGCATGGATTGCGGCGTCCCTTTCTGCCATAGCGGGCTTTTACTTAATGGCATGGCTTCCGGTTGCCCGTTAAACAACTTGATTCCGGAATGGAACGACCTAATTTACCGCGGCCTTTGGCGGGAAGCGGCCGAACGCCTGGAAAAAACCAACTGTTTTCCGGAGTTTACCGGGAGAGTTTGCCCAGCCCCCTGCGAAGGATCCTGCACCTTGGGTATGCATGAACCGCCGGTGACGATTAAAACCAATGAATGTTCGGTAATAGACCGGGCTTTCAACGAAGGCTGGATAGTCCCTAAACCTCCTTTAAGACGAACCGGTAAAAGGGTGGCGGTTATCGGTTCGGGACCCTCCGGCTTGGCGTGCGCCTCTCAACTAAACAAAGCCGGGCATTGGGTAATCGTCTTTGAAAGGGCCGACCGGATCGGCGGGCTTCTGATGTATGGTATTCCCAACATGAAGCTTGATAAAAGAGTTGTTCAACGCCGGATTAACTTGATGCGCGCCGAAGGCGTCAATTTTATCTGCGGAACCGAAGTGGGCAAAGACTACCCGGCCGAAAAACTATTGGCGGATTTCGATGCCGTAGTGCTATGCGGTGGGGCAACCAAACCTCGGGATCTGGCGGTTGAAGGCCGGGGGCTTAAAGGAATCCATTTCGCTACCGAATTTCTGGCCGCCAACACTAAAAGCTTGCTTGACAGCGACCACCGGGACGGTCGATTTATCTCGGCCCGGGGCAAAGAGGTGGTAGTTATCGGGGGTGGTGATACCGGGACTGATTGTGTGGCTACTTCGTTACGGCATGGCTGCAAAAGCGTGGTCCAATTTGAGATCGTCCCCAAGCCACCTTTGGAAAGGCCGGCGAATAACCCCTGGCCTCAATGGCCAAAGGTTCTAAAGATTGATTACGGCCAGGAAGAGGCCCTGACTGTTTTTGGCAACGATCCCCGGATTTATTGCATTAACACTAAAAAACTGATCGGTGATGAAAACGGTCAAGTTAAAGAAGTGTATACAGTGGAAGTTTCCTGGGAAAAAGCGGGCGACGGCCGAGTTGTACCCATAGAAATACCCGGCACGGAAAAAATCTACCCCGCCCAACTGGTGCTGCTGGCCATGGGGTTTTTGGGCCCGGAAGACAACTTACTGAAACAGTTAGGGGTAGAGCAGGACGGACGGACCAACGTTAAAACCGGAGACGGCAAATATGCCACCAATATTAAAGGAGTATTTGCCGCCGGTGATATGCGGCGCGGCCAAAGTTTAGTGGTTTGGGCGATTTACGAAGGACGCGGCGCTGCCCGGGAATGCGACCGCTATTTGATGGGGGAGACCAATTTATCCTAACCAGTGTTTAACTTTAAGGCTGAATTTTCTGTGTTCTGTCTTCATAATGATACACAAAAATAGCTTAAGTAAATAAATAATTGTCAATAAAACAATTTTAAAGTCCAGCCATATATTATGTGTCTGCACGTATTGCGCATAAAAGCGAAGCTTGGCCGGGATAATTATCTGAATATACAACTTGCCGGGATTTTGGGCCACTTCTAAAAGCTTGCCTTCCTCAATGTAAGCAATCGAAGCAAAATCGGTTATCCCCGGTTTCACCGACAAAACAACATCCTTAATAACAGTGGGATAGTGAGATACTATCTCCGGGATCATGGGGCGCGGGCCGACTAGGCTCATCTCCCCTTTTAAAACGTTAAAAAGCTGGGGCAATTCATCAAGTTTCAGTTTGCGTAGAACCTTTCCCACCCGGGTGATGTTTTTATCGTTTTCGGCGGTAAAATATTTCCCTAACTTTTCAGTACCGGCCGCCATGGAACGAAATTTATAGATCTCAAAAATTCGGCCGTTTTTTCCGACCCGCTTTTGTTTAAATATTGCCGGGCCGGGTGAATCAGTTTTGATAAAAATTGTAATTAGCAACATTAAAGGGAGGAGTAAAACAATACCCGGAATTGTAAATACCAGATCAAAAACCCGTTTTACCAGCAGAGGAAAGGGACGATTTTTGTATTTGAGAGCGGATTCGAAAATTTCACAATCCAACAATTGTTCTAAACTAAACTTGTCGGATTTTTTATAATGGGGATAACTATTATACATAAATTGGAAAGTCATCACAAACCTAGCCTTTTTATTTTATTCTTCGGTCAAACCTTGGCTTACCGTTAATTTGAGAGAAATTTTATTTCGAAGGCTTTTCTCTTGGCGGATTTATACTAAAAAAGCATCATTCATGAATGAGCAAATTTCGTTGGGCAATATTTAATTATACACTTTTAGATATCCGTCCAGAGTACATAC
The DNA here is from genome assembly GCA_050260935.1 of Bacillota bacterium. Classification (GTDB taxonomy): domain Bacteria; phylum Bacillota; class UBA4882; order UBA8346; family UBA8346; genus UBA8346. The sequence continues at coordinate 1,310 of JBLNCU010000200.1, read as the reverse complement.
AATTATTTCAAGGTTCCCATCTGCATCTGAATCCGCCAAAGCAATATCTCCCGGAGTGAACCCTGTATCAACAGACCATTTTATCCCTTTGTTTCCCATGCAAATAATCGAAATTCCCTGAGAGAAAAGAAATTCATCGGAACCGTCTCTATCTAGGTCTGCGGTAACTACATCCGTACAAGGCGCTGCCGTTCCCAAAGGAAAAGCTGCCAATAAATCACCGGACAAGCCTTTGTAGAACCGAAACTCATATCCTTCTCCCGCCAAACTCTTATAAAAACCCCCAATCTCTATTTCCCCATCGCCGTCCCAGTCACCGGCGCCCTGTAAAAAATTGCAACCGTTGGTCCCAGCCGCATTATAATCCCGTTTCCAGATCAGTTTACAACCGCTATCCAAGAGTGCCGTAAGATACCCGCTTCTTCCGTAAAGGATTTCCGGTTTCCGGTCGCCATTAAAGTCGGCAACTACCGGCACCGCATAATAGGCAATCTCCTCGGGGAAAAGGCTGTTAATAGTGTTTTTAATAACTGTAGGTTCCCCTTTTTTCCCATTAACAATAAATACCCGGTCCGGATAAGCGCATACTATTTCATCAATTCCGTCCTGATCCATGTCCGCGCCAGCAATACGGTCACCGCCGTGTCCCCGAATATCCCATACCAGATTACCATTGGGAATTTCAATCCGATCCCGTTCCCAAAGAACATTCCCATTAAGGCCGCTAAGTAAAAAACCTACATCGCTATGCATCTTATTACGACGAATCGTTACATAGAGATCTTGGTGTTTCATGGTTGTAAAATTTCCAGCCACCCAGTAGGTAATGCCCCCTAAATTCCAGACTGGTTTTGAGCCGTCAAAACCTTTAAATACATGCCGCCATTTAATCTGGCCGTTAGGTTCAACCGCGATGATGCTGGCTTGACCATCGGCGGTCTCTTGAGAAAAAACAGCTTCCTTAACTCCGTCACCATCGAGGTCGGAAACCAGGACGCCGTCCTGTTTAGTAGCTGCATCTTTGGCCATGCCCAGACCTTTCATCCGCCAACGGACCCGCGGCCTTTTCTCTTGAAGGCGCGGTGCCTCCATACAAATAATTTCATCGTTATCGGAACAGACTATTATTTCCATTGTTCCATCCCCTTCAAGGTCGGCCACTATTGGCGGGCCGGCGTTGTGGGGAACATTTCTGATCCTTTCTTTTAATTCAAACTTACAATCAATTGTAGAAAGCCGCATATTAAGTTCGTGTCCGTTTTTAATTGCAAACAATACTGCTGCAGGTTCGCTTTTAGTTCCGTCGGTTT
>JBLNCU010000199.1:0-8088 GCA_050260935.1 Bacillota bacterium | reverse complement strand
AAAGTTCATCAAGTATCCAAACCTTCAACCCATGAGCCAATTTATGACACACAACCGCATTCTTTAATTGTTTTTACTCCGCGTCTCGCATCTCTGGGGGAGATAACAATGTCTTTTCTTCTCCCCAAAACACCCCAAAACAGTAAACCCGTGCTCTCCTCATCTAAACCGCCGCAACCTTCGTCGAAGAAGAACCATCCCGTTCTATCCAAATGTTTGAATATAATGTTAAAATTTTACATTTTTCTGCATTCCCCTTTAAATAAACAAAAAACACGGAAATCATATCCCGTGTTCGCGAATATCAAAATTTGATTATTTAAAGATTAAGGATTCACCTTGGGGCTGTCTCAAGCGCAAACTTGAGACAGCCTCTTACTCCTACCCGAATTTTATTTATATTTTCCGGCTTGCGATTCTTGCATATATTGGTTATATTTACCGTTCTTTTTAAGTTCTTTTAAGCCGGCATTAAACTTACTAATCAACATTTTTGCCCTGCTATCGGGAATCTTTTTTGAAATGAGCATCACCAAAGGGGTCACTTGAACCGGTTTTGGATCATAAGTAATCTGGGCTTGTTCATTCTTACTCAAAGTATTAATATAGTCAAAAGCTACTTCGGTAGCGCCAACGAAAACATCAATTCTCTTCGCGAATAGCTTTTTGAAATTACTTGCCACATCAGGCGCTTCCTCAACAGTAATGGTTTTATTTTTGGCAGCGGCATCAAAATCCGTTCCATAACTATTGCCCGCTTCAATGCCGATTGTATAATTCTTTAAGTCCGTAATGGTATTCCAAGAGAATTTGGTGCCCTTTAAATAGAAAAAGACCTTCTTGACCTCAACAACAGGATCGCTGATATACATTTCTTGATTTGGGACTTTGGCCGGAGACCAGGCTATACTGCCGTCCCACTCACCGGATAAGGCGGAATCAAAACTGCGTTTCCACGGGAAGAAACCATATGTAACTTCAATGCCTTGACTTTCAAATGCCTCCTTGACGATCCGCGAGACAACACCATTATACTTTAAATTTTCACCCATATAAGGCGCCCAATCCCCATTGGTTAGACGAACAGTCTCTTGCGCATATACCGCGCTTAGAATGAAAACCATTAACACTGTAAAAAGAATTATGGAGTTAATTTTTCTTGCCATCTTCGAGACCATCCTTTCATTTTTTGTCCCATTACAAACATCGACATTCACATAATCTTTAATGCAAATCTTTATCTAGATGAGACACAGGAAGGAGTATGCAGTCTCGTCAATGGAATTCGCAAATATCAACCATCATTGATAACGAAACGTTAACAATAATCCGGTATCCCTAAAAATCGAGAGGAAAAATTCCCCCGCCGGAGAATTGAATGGCTGTCTAAGCATAATACACGATTATATTTAAGGTTCATTCATTTTTTTAGCCGGAGGTCAATATGAAACAATTATTAAAAGTGAATCTTGAACTTTGCAGTAAATGCGGAACTTGCGCGGAAGTTTGTCCCCGGGGAATCATCCGTCTGGGTTCCGCCGGCCCAAAAATGCTTTTAGCTGCGGCCTGCTTAAGCTGCGGCCATTGCGTCGCCGTTTGTCCTAAAGGGGCATTGGAGCACCAGGGGTTTCCCCAGGGGGAAGAGAAACCGTTGCCGCGATTTCCGGTGCTTGATCCGGAAACAGCGGAAGCTTTCTTGCGTTCCCGCCGTTCCATCCGCTGCTATAAGAAAGAGGCCGTGCCCCGGGAGAAGCTGCGGCAGCTTTTGGAGATTGCCCGGTTCGCTCCTTCCGGCGGCAATTCTCAAGGGCTGTCTTACCGGGTGGTTGATGACCGGGATCTTTTAAAGAAAATCACCGCTGCGACCATCGACTGGATGGAAGGCCAGATAAAAGACGGGGCCGAATGGGCCAAAGGATACGGGCAGATGATCAGTGAATACCGGAAAACCGGGATCGATTCGATATTGCGGAATGCCCCCTGTTTGATTCTGGCCACAGCGCCGTGCCGTTTTCCGCTGGGGCGCGACAACGCCCGGCTTTCCCTGGAATATGTCGAATTATACGCGACCACCCTGGGGCTGGGAACCTGTTGGGCCGGTTTTGTAGAAATGTGCGCCGGGGCCGGTTATCCACCGCTTTTACAAATAATCCGGCTCCCGGAGGAGATGGCTGTGGTGGGGGCGATGATGACCGGGTACCCGCGCTATACCTACAGGCGGTTGGTTGAGCGCAATCCGCTGCAGATAAGCTGGGTGTAATTAGCATAAAAAAAGGACAGATGTCCTTTTAAGAAAAGTGGAAAACAGCTAAAATAATATTGGGATCTTTCCAATGGTTGCCTGCAGAATCAGACCTTGGATGAGGTGCTTTCCATGCAGTGGCAAGAATTGATGGAGCTAAATCCGGAGGTTACCAAGTTATTGGCTAAAATGCCGCCGGAGATCGCTTCCAGATGCCTGGTCAAAAAATTCTCCCCCAAAAACATAGTCGTTAAAAAAGAAGAGGTTGTCGAATACGTTTATCTGCTTTTAAAGGGCGAAATGAAGGTGCTCAACGAGTTTGCCAATGGGAAGATCTATATTTTTTCTAACGTGTTGCCCCTGAATTTTATCGGAGAGTTGGAGGTCTTATCTGAAGAACCCGTTTATGCGGTTACTCTTGAGGCTGTAAACGAATGTCTCACCTTACAGATCCCGGCGGAGGATTTCACCAGATGGCTTGAGCGCGACCCCGCCATTTTAATGATCACCGCTAAAATACTGGCCAAGAAGATGTATCCGACCTCATTCGCCAATGGTAACATTTTCTTCCCGGGTATCTATAAGGTACAGGCATTTTTAGTAAAATACTATCGCGAAAAAGCGACGGGCAATGAACCGTCGCTGTTAATCGAAGCAAGGCGCCAGCAAATTGCCGATGAAATCGGAGTCGGGGTCAAAACAGTCAACCGAAGCGTTAAGAAATTAAAAGAAGAAGGATTGGTAGGGATCCGGAAAGGGAAAATTACCGTTAATAAAGACCAATACTTAAAGCTGTTATCCATTGTCAAGGAGTGAATTTTCAATGAATTTTACCGGGGTACAGGCGTTTCTTGAGGAAAGAGCGGTTCCAAAGGCTGATATCGGAATAATATTAGGGTCGGGACTGGGGGCTCTTGCTCAAGAGGTATCCAACCCGGTTGTTGTACCATACAAGGAAATCCCCGATTTCCCCAGATCAACTGTAGCGGGGCATAAGGGACAATTTGTCGGGGGACGGTTGGAGGGGAAATCCGTTCTCTGCATGCAGGGCAGGTTTCATTATTATGAAGGATACGATCTTCAACAAGTTACGCTTCCGGTAAGAGTAATGCAGAAAATGGGGGTCTCCACTCTAATCGTGACCAATGCCGCCGGCGGTATCAATGCCGGTTTTGTCCCGGGGGATCTAATGGTAATTGAGGATCATATCAACCTAATGGGCGTCAATCCTTTAAGGGGAGAAAACAACGAGGAATTCGGGCCGAGATTTCCCGATATGACGGTGGCTTACGATTTAAATCTACGGGAAATCGCTCTAACGGCCGCCGCAGAACTTGGCATCAATATTAAAAAAGGAGTTTATGCGGCTTTAAGCGGCCCAAGCTACGAAACACCTGCGGAAATCCGGTTTTTGAAAGTCATCGGCGCCGATGCCGTAGGTATGTCGACCGTTCCGGAGGTAATTGTGGCCAACCACGGCGGACTCAAGGTGTTGGGGATCTCTTGCATCACCAACCCGGCCGCCGGAATCGCCCATGAGAAACTTGATCACCGGGAGGTCATGGATACAGCCAAAACCACTAAAGAGAGCTTTATTAAACTGTTAAAAAAGATAATTGCCAAAATCTAAATAAAGGAGGTAGAGGAGTTACATGGAATTCTATATAATTGATGCCTAAACAAGACTAACGGAGGAGAAGAAGATGCCGAACAAACCCAACCCTGATTTCAACCGGGAATTGGCCGCCATGATTGATCATACTTTATTGAAACCGGAGGCTACCGCCGAACAGATAACCAAACTTTGCCAGGAGGCTATGGAGTACGGGTTCAAATCGGTCTGCCTCAACCCCTTTTGGGTGCCTTTGGCGGCGATGTTGCTCAAAGATTCACCCGTCAAGGTCTGTACGGTGATTGGGTTTCCTTTAGGAGCAATTACCAGCGAGGCCAAGGCGGATGAGGCTAAAGAGGCGATTCGCAACGGGGCGGCGGAAGTGGATATGGTTTTGAATGTCGGAGCCTTGAAATCCGGCCAGCACGATGTGGTATTAAACGATATCAAAGAGGTTGTCCGGGCCGTTAAACGGAAGACCGTCGTGAAGGTGATATTAGAGACCGGGCTATTGACGGAGGCGGAAAAAGTCCAAGCTTGTGAACTCGCCAAAGAGGCCGGCGCCGATTTTGTGAAGACTTCCACCGGATTCGGGCCTGGCGGCGCCACGGTCGAGGACATTACCTTAATGCGGAAGACCGTTGGCGATAAAATGGGAGTTAAGGCCTCCGGGGGGATCCGTGATTACAAAACGGCCATGGCAATGGTGAAGGCCGGGGCGAACCGGATCGGCACCAGCGCCGGAATAGCCATCGTTAGTGGAAACAGCCTTCAAAATCAGGAGAAAAATAACTACTGAAAATCATTACATGAAATCTGAGTGGCAGTTAAGACCAGTAATATTTATTACCATAAATTATTATTTTCCCCAAAAGGAAAACTTTACATCAGCGCGAAGCTATTATAGGGTTTAAAAAAATAATAAAGGAGTGTTACAATGAAAAAATACTATTTATTACTTGTAGCGGTTTTAATGGTATTGATTTCGCTTTCAGTCGCAGGGGCCGGCGGTTTAAAGGTGGGTATGGTCACCGATTCCGGCACTATCGATGATAAATCATTCAACCAGGGCACCTGGGAAGGCGTGGTACGCGCGGGAAAAGAATTGAAACTGGAAACCAAGTATTTAAAACCCAGCGGCACCACGGAAGCCGATTACCTTAAGGAAATTGGAAATCTTTGCGACGCCGGCTTTACTATGGTGGTTTGCCCCGGTTTCAAATTTGAAACCGCAATCTTCCAAGCTCAAGACAAATATAAGGATGTAAAGTTTGTTATTATTGACGGCACTCCTCATGCTGGAGATTACAAACCGGTCGTCAAAAAGAATACTGTTTCGATTTTCTATGCCGAGCATGAGTCGGGTTTCTTAGGCGGATTAGCCGCTGCCTTGCAACTTAAAAACGGTGAAATGGGATTTATCGGCGGGATGGAGATCCCGGCGGTACAGAAGTATAATTGGGGATTCCAACAGGGCGTTCAGTACGCCAACGAAAAGTTCGGCACCAAGATAACTATAAAACCGGAAAATGTTGTTTATCAAGGTTCATTTGATAATGTCGCCGCAGGACAACAACTGGCCGCCCAGATGTTTGACCGGGGCGTTAAGGCCATCTTCTGCGCCGCCGGCGGCGTAGGTATCGGGGGCATTAATGAAGCCAAAGCCAGGGCTAAAGCAGGTAAAGAAGCATGGATCATTGGTGTAGACGTAGACCAATATGCGGAAGGCATCTACGATGGTAAAAAATCGATTATCCTGACTTCAGCTATGAAACGGATTGACCAATCTGCCTATGATATGGTCAAAGCCGCAAAGAATAACAAGTTCCCCGGCGGACAGACCCTAATCTTTAACGCCAAAAATAACGGTGTCGGTATTCCGGCTAAGAATCCGAATCTAAGAAGCGATGTCCAAACACAGGTAGCGGTAGTCTTCAAGAAACTGCAATCCGGGGAAATCAAGGTATCCGATCAGAGGGGTAACCTGATTAAATAATAACTGATATTATTGAAGAAGAGGATGGGTCATACCCCCCTCTTCTTTTTTTTAAAAGCAAATTCATCGCCATATTTTCCAGTATATTTTTATTCTCCGGAAGATGTATTATAATGAATAAGAATGTATCTTTGGCATTGCAATGTCATTTTGCCGCCAATCTCCATTTAACAAAGGAGACATTAAGATGGATTACGTAGTGGAAATGTTGAATATCCGGAAAGAATTCCCCGGTGTCGTCGCCAATGATGATATCACGATTCAACTCAAGCGGGGCGAGATTTTAGCCCTTTTGGGAGAGAACGGCGCCGGAAAATCAACTCTTATGAGCATTCTTTTTGGGTTATATCAACCGGATCGTGGAGTTATTAAGATACGGGGTATAGAACATAAGATCACGGACCCTAATGTCGCTAATGAACTGGGTATTGGAATGGTCCACCAGCATTTTAAATTGGTCCACAATTTTACAGTTACGCAAAATATCATTTTGGGGATGGAGCCTAAAAAGGGTATAGTGGTGGATATCCGGGGAGCAGCTGAAAGGATAAAGATACTTTCGGAAAAATACGGATTCAACATCGACCCTTATGCCAAAATTGAGGATGTTTCGGTAGGTATGCAGCAGAGGGTTGAGATCATGAAGATGCTTTACCGTAACGCCGAAGTATTGATCTTTGATGAACCCACCTCGGTGCTTACCCCGCAAGAGATTCAGGAATTAATGAAGATTATGCGCAATCTGATTGATGAAGGTAAGTCCATTATTTTGATTACTCACAAATTGAAAGAGATTAAGGCTATCGCCGACCGTTGCACGGTTATTCGCCGGGGTAAAGTGATCGGAACTGTTGATGTGGCCAGCACCTCGGAAGCACAGATGGCCGAGATGATGGTAGGGCGGGAAGTATCCTTTACTGTTGAAAAACAAGCGTGTAAGCCTGGTAATGTTGTGCTGCGGCTTGAAAAAGTTACCGTCCTTAATAACCGGAAGGTAAAGGGTTTAAAAGATTTTTCACTGGAAGTACGTTCCGGCGAGATCGTTGGAGTTGCCGGCGTTGAAGGGAACGGCCAGGCTGAACTGGTTGAAGCCCTTACCGGGTTGCGCAAGACGGAATCCGGAAAAATTTATCTTAAAGGCGTAAATATTACCGGGATGTCGATCCGTAACCGCATACGTTCCGGTATTTCATGTATTCCCGAGGATCGTCATAAACACGGGCTTGTTCTAGATTTCACCGTTGAAGATAACCTGGTCTTAAAAACCTATTACCAGGAGCCTTATTCGAAAAACGGCTTATTAAACCAGGAAGCTATTCATGAACATGCCGAAAAAGTTATGGAGGATTTTGATGTCCGCGCCGGACAGGGTTCGGCTTCCAGCGCCCGCTCGCTTTCGGGGGGCAATCAACAAAAAGCCATCGTCGGACGGGAGATCGATCAAAATCCGGAACTTTTGATAGCCGTTCAACCAACCCGGGGTTTGGACGTAGGGGCTATTGAATATATTCACAAGCGGATTGTGGAACAAAGAGACCATGGTAAAGCTGTTCTGCTGGTCTCCTTGGAGCTGGATGAGATCCTGGATCTTTCCGATCGCATTGCCGTAATCAACAATGGCGAATTGATCGACGTCGTCGATGCCAAAACCACAAATGAAAATGAAGTCGGTCTGATGATGACCGGAGTTAAGCGGGGTGATCGCTGATGAAATTGAAATTCAACAAAGACTATATACTGGCGTTGGTTGCTGTGCTCCTCGGATTGCTCGCGGGAGCGGTTTTGATGGCCGCTACCAGGAATGACCCGCTCCAAGGATACTTTTATCTTTTCCGGGGCGGCTTAATGAACACCGAACGTATCGGCAACACACTCGCCACTGCCACTCCCTTAATTTTAACCGGGCTCTCGGTGGCTTTCGCCTTTAAAACGGGTTTATTTAATATCGGCGCGGCCGGCCAAATGTTAATCGGTGGCCTTTGCGCCACAGCTGTGGGTTTGACATTCGCTTGGCCGAAACCGGTATTGCTCCCGATTGTTGTGTTAGTGGCAATTCTCGGCGGAGCTTTTTGGGGTTTGATACCGGGATGGTTAAAAGCGCGTTTTAATGTCCATGAGGTTGTCTCCAGCATTATGACGAACTGGATCGCTTATTGGGCGGTGTATTACATCGTGCCGGCTTATTTTAAAGGCCAGTACCTGGAGACCGAATCCCGCAAGATTCCAATCACCGCTTCT
>JBLNCU010000198.1:0-4256 GCA_050260935.1 Bacillota bacterium | reverse complement strand
TTCCTAAGGAAAGTAATAGCCAAAGGGCGTTTCGGTAAGCATTACTGGCGTTGACTTTGGCTGTTTCGGCTTCGGTTTTTTCCAGTTGCACGATGTCGTTCAACGCTTGGGTCCATTTTTCTTCGGCCGGAGCGGCTTCCGCCGCCATCAGGTTAATTGCTTCGGACTGGTTGTTAGAAAGCCCGAATTGAATCACTTGATCATTTAGGGACCGGGCGGCTTGTTGCAACTCCAAGATTTTAGCCAGTACACCCTTTTCTTTTTCATTTGACGGCAATTTTTGGAAATCATTCCATTTAAATAGGCGCTCCGGGTTACCCTGAGGATTGCTTTTTCCATCCTGTTACTTAAATTAATCTTCTCAAGATTTATTTCGGTAATAGTCTGTAAATGATGATCAATGCTCCGGAAATTGATCAAGGCTACTACTATCATCACTATCATCAAAGCCAAAAGCGCGCTAAAACCCAACCCCAAACGTACACTAAGCTTAATACTCTTTTCCATCTTTTTTATGCCTCCTGGTTTTTTAAGTCTTAAATTGGTTACAGGCACCGAGCCTTTTTTAGCTCGCTGTTAATTCTGTGGCTAAATCCTTTTTGATGATTGATATTTCCGCCTGGTTTAGCACCTTTTCAATGTTAACGATCAGGACCACTTTATCTTTTAATTTTCCCAACCCCATTAAGAAGTCACCTTCACTCCGGGCATCAAGGCCCGGCGCTTCGATCTCGCTTTCCTTGATGTTAAGAACCTCGGTGACAGTATCGACGACTACCCCAACCAAACGTTGACTTCCGGAAAGGTTAACTTCAATGACAACGATGCAGGTACGGTCGGTGTATTCTTTTTCATCCATCCCGAACTTAAGGCGGAGATCCATTATGGGGATGATCTTTCCCCGCAGGTTGACCACTCCTTTGATGTAACCTTGCGTCTTGGGAATATGAGTGATCTCCATCATCCCGATAATCTCTTTGACATTAATGATCGGGATGGCAAAGACTTCCCCGCCCAGGCAAAAAGTTAAAAACTTGCCGCCGTTTACTTCCATGTACATACCTCCCTAATTTAACGATTAACGAAAAACGCCAGCACTAATAGTGCTGGCGTAATTTCCGGCGTAAAAGCTTTCCTTCCATCTAGGCCGCTAAATGTCTAAAACACACAATTATGTAATAATGTGTCACAATTGATAAAACTTGGGCCTAACGTTAAAAACGCACTTCCCGTATTCATAATTAATTGTATCATAACTATGTATAATATCAACGGTTTTTTTATTCTTTAACTATTTTTAATTAATCTTTTTTATTTTATTGTCCTGGCTCCCCTTTTATGTTATATTTGGTCTTAAAGGAATTATATTCTGGTTTACCCCAACCATTCTATGTTGGTGCCATGGAGAAAATCTCAAAACAAAACCTGCGTCAATTAACCCAATATACGGCCGACTTTATCAAGAGCAAGACGGGTAAAGGCCCCCGCGAGATAAAGTGCCACTGTCACGATAACAAAATCTATATTGAGATGAATAAGGTTTTAACTCCCATTGAATTAGAGATTGCCATTACTTTAGAAGGCATAACCAATGTCAAGCAGGCCCGCCAACGTTTTTACGAGAAATATGCCCACGATTACCATATTACAGCCGGTCAAATTATCGGCTGCCAAATAATCCACGGTTGTTCACTTTGGGATATTGCTAACGATGAGGCCTATATCATTCTTACTATTAACCCGGCCGAGTTTTACTTAGGTTAGTTTATTGCCCATGCTTTCTTGACCAACATCCTAAAGAGCTATAAATTGCGGAAGATGATTAATTACGAACCGGTGACTTTGATAGCCAAGCGGCAAGGTTTTGACGGAAAACCTAAGGCAGCATCGGAATAATCGATGTGAAATTTATGTTTCGGCGGAACACCCGGAACGCCCTAATTAAACTTTTCCAGACAGCATGGTTTGCGAACCCTAAAACCAGGATAATATGAACTGGAAGCGGAGATTATAAACCATATTATTCTTTATCAAGGAGTCTGGAAATATGGATAAAAAACTCTACCCCACCATTGCCGTTTTATGTCTAGTACCGTTTATCATGGTTTTGGGCAACTCGATGCTCATACCGGTTCTGCCGAAAATCCGGGAGGAGCTTCATATAGGGCTGGTCCAAGTAGGATTGTTAATAACTGTTTTTTCAATCCCCGCCGGCATGGTTATCCCTCTTGCCGGTATGTTGTCAGACCGCGTAGGCCGTAAAACAATCATGTTTCCGGCCTTATTAGTCTACGGAATCGGTGGATTACTGGCCGGGCTTTTCGCCTTACTGTTCAAGGAAAAGTCCTTTCCTTTAATTATCGGGGCCCGGGTAATCCAAGGAATTGGAGCGGGCGGTACTTACCAACTGGGGATGGCCTTAGCCGGGGACTTGATCCAGTCGAGCGAACGTTCAAAGATACTGGGTTTACTGGAAGCCTCCAACGGCTTAGGGAAAGTAGTCAGTCCACTGGCCGGGGCAGCCGTGGCTCTGATTACCTGGTATACCCCTTTCTTCGTTTACGGAGTCTTGGCGATCCCAGTTGGCTTTTTAATATTTTTTATGGTAAAGGAAGATATTGAAAAACTAAAAAAACAGGTGCAACCAATCCCCAAGTACCTTCAAGACCTGGGCAAAATATTCAAAACAAAAGGCCTTTCTTTATTTATTGCCTTTGGAAGTGGCTTTCTGGCTTTATTTGCCCTTTTCGGACTGCTCAGCTTCTTCTCGGATGTTCTGGAGAAACAATTTAGGATCGGTACCTTCCCCAGAGGGTTGATTTTGGGAATCCCGGTATTACTTATGGCCATAACCGCCTATGTTTTAGGAACGGTGATGCAAAAAAAAATGACCAGCATTTTAAAATGGGCCGCCGTTACCGGATTGTTCTTTTTGGCCGCCGGTTTGGTTTTATTCTCTCAGGAAAAGAGCGTCCTCTGGTTAATAATGGCCTCTTCCATTCTGGGTCTGGGAACCGGGGCTGTCCTTCCCTCCTTAAACACTCTAATTACTTCTTCGGCGCCAAAAACCGAACGGGGTCTGGTTACTTGTTTATACGGGACGGTCCGTTTCTTCGGAGTCGCCATCGGACCGCCCCTTTTCGGGCTGGCTGAGAAGGTCTCCAAACCGCCGGTATTTTTTACCGCCGCCGGGCTCTGTGTCTTATTCGGAGTATTGTTTTTAATCCTGGTCAACCCCAAAAAAATCATTCCCAAGGATATTCAAAATGAAGGGTAATAAATTTAGAAGCGGTTCTTTGATATAACCTTAAAAAAGAGGAAAACCTCTCTTTAAAATTACCCGGTAACTCTTTCCAAATCTAAATCTTCCGGTGTTAACTCCCCGGACCATTCAGCTTCCGGGATCTTTTTTAAACATTCGGCCAATTCACTAATCCAGATTTTGTTTTGTTGGTAGTCGATTCTAATTGGCTTGAAAGCAACTGATTTATAAAACAAAAGCGGTCCCTGCACCGACCCTTCCCTCACCTGCCAAAACCTGGGGAGGTAACCTTTAAAACGCAAAGTATCCGATTCGACGCCCATATATTTTAAATAAATCTCCGCTTTTAAAAACTCAGATTCCAACAAGCCAACCTTGAAAAGGACTTCTTCGCCAATAATAAACATCTGAATCCCGCCTTTACAAAAATTTATATATTAGGCTATGAGGCGGTTGTTCAAAAGGTATATAGGCTCAAAGTCCAAATTATGGTTTCAAGGGAAATTAACAGTATGGAGGATCTTATAAAAAGAGAGGCTTTCCCTCTCTTTGTTTAGCCAATCAAACTTTGGAGATTGCTGATTGCCTGATCCAATTCATTCAATTGCCGGACGGCGTTTTGTTCGGCTGCGGTTAATTGATTTAAAAGATTGGCGGCCTGCGCTTCCCGTTGCGCCATATTCATCACGCTTCCAACATTGCCTTTACTTAGGTCACTGGCGTTCGCGGCCTCTTGACCGGCCAATTGACGGGCCAGGTTTGCCGTATTGGTCTCCGATTGACGGAGATTATTGACAATCGTCCGCATGGACTGTAAGTTTTGACTGATCTGGTTATTGTTCATGCCATTCACCTCCTTTTCGTGAAATATTTTTTATGGTTATAAAGTTTAGTAAGGAACCCCTAGACAAGAACATATGTTCGTGATAATATATTAGTGAACATATGTTTGGAGGGGTGGAAAATGAAAAATGTCAAAAAGGTCTTGAAAAAA
>JBLNCU010000197.1:0-42674 GCA_050260935.1 Bacillota bacterium | reverse complement strand
AAATTTTTTAGAATTTCATCCGTAATCCGGCGGTAGAGATCGGTCTGCAGGTAATGATAGACTCTGGTTATAACGAATCTAGGCTTATCCGAGCGGGAGAGGAAATAATTCAGAAGCTGTTTTTGGTGCGCCAGGTTGGGATAGAGCGTGTTTTCAAGGCCGATGGCCAGCCTTAGCCAGCCGAAGCTGGAGTAATCATCGGCTGTAACTACTTTGGAGTTGATGGTATACCCGATGGCAAAAAGGACAGTCAAATCCTCCTCAACCAGCCTGGTTTTTAAGCTAAAAGTCCCGTAATAATCCCGGTATGGTTGGACCGGGTTCATTCCGAAACTGCGTTTTTCAGTCTGGCGGAGCGGTCTCTCAAGTTGCCCGGCGTATTGCTGATCTTCCTTGGAGCCGATAAATTGAAACCCAAGAATCTGTAAATTATGGTACTGATACCAATCCGCCGGTTTAATGAAACGGTCTATTAGATTGAGGATGAATTCATCAGGCACAGGAAACACCTACACTCGGAAGCACTTTGCGTAATGCTCGCCGTTTAAATAATTGACCGGCGGTTCTTCATGCCGGCATATATCCATAACCGCGGGGCAACGGGAGGCAAAACAACAACCTTTGCTGTAATCACCGGTATTATCGATCTCTCCGCCGAGGACAATCCGTTTTTTAGAGCGCTCCGGGTCTGGAACCGGAATTGCCGAAAGCAGGGCCAGGGTATAAGGGTGTAAAGGACGGCTGAATAATTCTCCGGCCGGGGCCAACTCCATCACCTGCCCCAGGTACATTACAGCGATCCGGTGGGAGATGTGTTTTACCACCGCCAGGTCGTGGGCGATGAAAAGATAGGCTATCTTCAATTCCTTCCGGAGTTGGATTAAAAGATTGATTATCTGGGCTTGGATCGAGACATCAAGGGCCGATACCGGCTCGTCGCAGACAATCAAGGCCGGGTTCAAAGAAATGGCTCTGGCAATGGCGATCCGCTGCCGCTGGCCTCCGGAAAATTCATGCGGATAACGGTAAAGGATATGGGAGGGTAAACCGACCTTCTTCAAAATGGCCTCGACTGCTTCCTTTTTAGCGGCCATATTCTTCACCAGGCCGTGTTCGGCCAGTCCCTCGCCCACCAAATCCAGGATTACCCGGCGCGGATTTAACGAGGAATATGGATCTTGAAAGATAATCTGCATCCTGGTCCGGAGTTTAAGCATTTCCTTCCGGGGCAATCCGATAATTTCGGTGCCCTCAAAACGGATCTGCCCCCCGGTCGGTTCGATCAGCCGCAGGATGCTTCTTCCAACAGTGGTCTTACCGCAGCCCGATTCCCCGACCAAGCCCAAGGTCTCCCCGGGCCGGATCGCGAAGCTAATCCGGTCCACCGCCCGCACCCACTTATGAACCCGGCCCAGTACACCGGATTTTATGGGGAAGTACTTTTTTAAATCGGTTACTTGCAGTAGAGTGTCCATTTTGTTCACCTAAAAGAATCCCGGAGTCAGGATTTACGAGCCAAATAAAATCAACTTTTAGACTCTGTTAGCGACAATTGCCGATAATTGTAGGCCTCATGTGTCGCTTTAAGATCTTTAAAATTTTGTGTTAATTTTTTCTTCTGTCAATGATATCTCTTGAATAAGCTTCCAAGAGTTTACCGACCTCTTCAAGCTGTAATTTTAAGTGGTCACTATCTCCATAACCTAAATCTTTTGCTAAAATCAGCTAATACCTACGCTCTTCCAAAAAGACGATCAAATCTTCAAATTTTCTCGCCGGATTTTGAACCATTTTACTTGCCACTTCCAGTTTCAATCCATTTCCAGCTATCTACTCACGTCATTTCTCGCTCCTGGCGCCTGAAGCCTGGCTCCTAAAGATGCCGCCAGCAAGCCACCGCATGTCCATTTTCCCTTTCCACCAGCTCCGGCCTTTGTCCTTTGCAGATATCCAGCGCCTTTTCACAGCGGGGTTCGAAATAACAGCCCGCCGGTAAATGCCACGGATCGGGAATCATTCCCGGAATAGCGTACAATTCTCCGGTGACCGCCGGGTCCGGAATGGAACGCAGCAAACCTTCGGTGTAGGGATGCAACGGTTGCTTAAATATCTCCCTGACTCCGGCCATTTCCACGATCTTCCCGGCGTACATCACCGCCACTCTTTGAGCTACGGAGGCCACGATTCCCAGGTTATGGGTGATCATCAGCAAAGACATTCCCTTTTCGGCCTGGAGTTCCTGGAGGAGCTCCAAGATCTGAGCCTGAATCGTTACATCCAAAGCGGTGGTAGGTTCATCGGCGATTAACAATTGCGGGTTGCAGATTAAGGCCATGGCGATCATCGCCCGCTGGCGCATTCCACCCGAAAGTTCATGGGGGTAGGCTTCAAACTGCCGGGCCGGATTGGAGAGCCCCACCCTGCCTAAAGCGGCGATCACCTGTTCCTTAACAGTTACCTTGGATAAGCCGGAATGAATGAGCAAGGCTTCACTGATCTGAGCGCCGATCTTTTGCACCGGGTTGAAGCTGGTCAGAGGCTCCTGAAAGATGATGCTGATCTCCCGGCCTCGCAGTTTAATCAATTCCGGAAGCGTCAATTTACTGATCTCCCGGTCCCGCCAGCGAATCTCCGCCGCCATAACCCGGCCAGGCGGGCTGGGGATCAATCTTAACAACGACAAAGCCGTTACCGACTTCCCGCAGCCGGATTCCCCGACTAGTCCGAGAGTCTCCCCCGGTCGCACCGTAAAGGAGACCCCGTCCACCGCTTTTATTAATCCGGCGCCGGTTTCAAAGGTTACTTTGAGGTCTTTTACAGTCAACAATGGTTGTTCCATCTATTCCATCCTGCTATATTCTCTGGGATCAAAGGCGTCCCTGATTCCTTCACCGACAAAGGCTATGAGCAGCAAAACTAAGAACAGGGCCAACGCCGGGTAAAGAGAAAGCCAGTAAGAGAAGATATTTTCCATTCCCTGACGCATCAGCTCACCCCAGCTGGGGGTGGGCGCCGGCAGCCCGAATCCCAGGAAATCCAAGGCCGACAATGAAAAAATGGCCCCAATCAAGTCGAAAGGGAGAAAAGTGATAATCGGAGTCAGGGCGTTAGGCAGAATATGGCGGAACATGATCTTCCAATCCTTGACCCCCAAGGCCCTGGCTGCTTCGACAAACTGGGTCTCCCGTAATTTCAGGAACTCCGAGCGGATAAAGTAAGAGATCCCGATCCAGTCAAACAAGGCGAATATGAGTAACAGCGTCAAAAAACTGGTCCCCAGCGAACTGCCGATGATAATCACAATGTACAAAAAGGGCAACGCTGAGATAATCTCGATGAAACGCTGGAACGAAAGATCAAAAAAACCTCCCCAATATCCTTGCAAAGCGCCGATAATCACTCCCAACGCCATACTGACTAAGGTGATCAACAGGGCAAAGCTAAAACTGATCCTATAGCCATATAACAGCCGGGTCAGAATATCGCGGCCCCGGTCATCAGTCCCCAGCCAGTTTTGGGCCGTCGGCGGAGTGGGCGGATTGCCTGATAGCTCCAACAGCGACTCATTCGGCCCGTAAGGAATTGGTGGGAAAATCATATAATTTCCTTGGCCACTCCGGAAAGCGGGGCTTTTTTGCAATTGTTTATAATTCGGGATATCGGTGGCCCCTAAACCGAAATTGCTGCCGGCATAGAAACGCAACACCGGGAAGTAAAACTTCCCATGGTAGTGGACGATTAACGGCTGATCGTTGGCGATGAAATTGACGAACAACGAGACAACATACAGGATAAGCAGCGCCCATAATGAAACATAGGCCCGTTTCATCCGTTTAAATTTCTGCAACCGCCTGGCGGTGACCGGGGAAAGAGGCAACAAGGGTTCTCCTTTCGAATTTTGAATGTCTATATTTAAGATCATTGGCTAAAATCAAATAATAACGGCATTCTTCCAAGAAACCCTGTGTTATATTTAAAAAACCTTATCTTCTCAGGTTTGGTTTTCCTTTTAAATCCTTCTACAATATTTGCGGGAATTGAAGCCGCGGCCCTTCTCAACTGTGAACAAAGACCATAAACTTCTTCCTTAGGAAAACCTGTGCTATATCGATAAACTTCTAAAACAGACGAATGCGCCTTTTGCCAAACCATTAAATCTTCGAACTTTTTTTGCTCTTTCCATCAAAACTCCTCAACCCTGTAAATTAAAACCACTCTTGCAAAGATTTTTCTTCCGTGAGCAGATAAGCGACTCCTGGCTCCTGATTATCGCTTCACTTAAACTTTATCCTCGGATCCACCAACGCCAGGCAAAAGTCGGAAATAATCCGGCCCAGCAACACCAGTAAACTGGAGATGACAATCAGTCCGAGGGCCACCGGATAATCCCGGTTGACAATCGACTGATAACCCAATAAACCCATCCCGTCGATGGTAAAGATGGTCTCGATCAGCATCGATCCCGATAAAATAACGCCGATAACCATCCCGATATTAGTGGCGATAGGTATCAAAGCATTGCGCAGGCCGTGACGGAAAACCGCCTGTTTATAGGTTAAGCCTTTGGCCAGCGCCGTCCGGATATAATCCTGGTTTAACTGATCCATCAGGGAGTTCTTCATTAACAAGGTCAAGGTGGCGAAACCTCCGATGGTATAGCAAAGGATCGGCAGAAACATGTGTTTCAGGTAATCGAAGATTTTGGCAAAGAATGATAACTCCTCGAAATTGTCGGAGATGACACCGCTGATGGGAAAGACATTCCAGAAACTGCCTCCGCCGAACAAGACGATCAGGACGATGGCCAAGGCAAAGGAAGGAACCGAATAGCCCAAAAAAATCAAGATACTGCTCCAGTGGTCGAAAGGCTGGTTATGTTCCAGCGCTTTCTTGATTCCCAGAGGAATACAAACCAGATAAGTGAAGAATAAGCCGGTCAATCCGAAGGTGAGGGAGACCGGAAAACGGCTGGCGATTACTTCCAAAACCGGCTTTTCATAAGCGTAAGATGTGCCAAGGTCAAGCCGGACTAATTTGCCCAGCCAGTTAATGTAACGAACCAGGACCGGTTTATCAAATCCGTAATATTTCTTGATATTCTCCAACTCTTCACCGGTCACCGCCGCTTGCAATTTTCCGGAGCCGGTCCCGGTCTCCCCATGAATCCCCATCTTCATTTTTTGAACGGCCTGTTCCACCGGACCCCCCGGAACCATCTGCATCACTAGAAAGCAGGCTATGGTAATCCCGAAAAGAGTGGGAATGATTAATAGAAACCGTTTGATAAAATAAGCCCGCATCTACTAAACTCCTATTTTTGGTTGACTGCTTTATCATAAAAGACTTCGACCGGCTCCGCCGGTAAGGGTTTATTCTTGGAAACAGCTTGTTTATACCGGTTTTGCTTGGACGGATCGAACCACCAGTAGGAGATCACATCGCCGGTACTGTATTTGGAAAAGACGGTTTTGGGCATCCCGAAAACATTTTTATAAAAAATTCTGGTGTAGTTGGAGTCCCACAATAAAATATAAGGAATATCCTTATAAACAAGGTGATCGATCTGTTTGATAATTTGGTTCCGCCGGGCCGGATCAAAAATCGGCGGCAAAGAATCAATCAGTTTATCGACTGCCGGATTTTTATATCCGCTTAAATTACTGGAACCAACTTCAGCCGCATGTTTTGAGTGCCAAAGCTGCTCCGGATCGTCAAATAAAACCCCGGTCCAACCGGCCAGCACCATATCAAACTTAAACTCCTCCTGTCGTTTGATCAAAGTCGCCCACGACAGCAATTCCAGATTGACTTTCACACCCGCTTGTTTGCAGGTTTCGACATAGAGAGTGAGATTCTTTTCCCAACTTTCCCCCGCGTAAGAAATGGTAAACTCTAGTCGTTCCCCATTTTGATTAATCAAATAACCTTCTTTGTCCAGCCGAGTATAGCCCGCTTCTTTCAATAATTCTTTTGCCTTAGCCGGGTTGTAATCAACCAACGGATTGGCGGTCTCTTGGGACCCATAAAGAGACGGCCAGTAAGAGTTTAGCGGTTTGTATTGGTTGTACATTAACTTTTCAATCAAGGTCCGGCGATCCAACAGATAAAAGAGAGCTTGCCGGACGCGGAGATCTTGGAAAACCGGAAGACGCATATTAATGGCTAAACCGGCAAAACTTTTGGGAGCGTAATTGTAAATTTTCTGTTTGATGATCCAATTTTTCCGGAACTTTTCGGAATTCGATTCCGTTACCCAGCGTTTAGCGGTAATTTCATCGTAAATATCGTACTCGCCTTTTTTAAAGGCTTCGAAGGCTACATTCTCATCCATCACTTTATATTTAATTTTGTTGAAATTGTACATTCCGCGATGATGAGGCAATTGGTCCGCCCAGTAATCCTTGCGCCGGGTTAAAACAAAGTAACGGCCCTCCTTAACTTCACTTAAAACATATGGGCCACTGCCGGCCGGAAGGCTCATATTGAAAGCCTTGTTAAAATCTTTCCCCGCAAAAAGATGTTTCGGCAAGATATTTAGACCGGAGAGCATCTCCAGGTTCTTAAAATGAACGGTTTTCGCGGTAAATTTAATGGTATATTTGTCAAGAACAACGGGTTCGTTAAAACGGCTAAAATAAAGGCGCAACACCGAGGTCATATTTTTGGGGTTCATGATAACATCGTACGAGAACTTGACATCATCGGCGGTGACTCCTTTACCATCAGCCCATTTGGCCCGGGGGTCTATTTTGAAGGTAAATGTCTTCTTATCGGCTGATATCTCCCACGATTTGGCGATGAGCGGTTGATATTTTATGGTAGTTGGATGAAGTTCCATTAAAGTGTCGTACACCAGGTTAAAGACTGCCGTCGCATCGGCGGTATTCGTGGTAAACGCGTTAAATGATTTAGGAAATTCCGAAGTATGCAGGTTTAACTGGCCGCCGCGCACTGCGCGCGGATCACCGAACGGTTCGCTTTTAGGAGTTTGCGCGTTGATGGCCAGGGTAAAACAGGCTAAAACAGTAAGGAAAATCAAAAATTTCACCGTTAAATGTCTCATTCGCCATCCCCCATCAATCCCATAATCATTTCCTGGTATTTCGACGAAACTTTGAAAAAACCTGTTAAGAAATTTTGGTATGAAACCAGGATTCAAAGGACCAGGGGTTTACGGGCGGCTCCGGATGTCCCGGTGAAGGCGGCGGCCGCCAAGTTTCGTTAAAACGGCTTATTCCCTGCCAACCAGCGCCATGCCGGCCGTCACCAATAATCCTCCAACCCATTGTTCCCATCCCGGCTGCTCATGCAATAACAATACCGACAAAATCAACGCCGTTAACGGCATCATACCGGAAAAAGCCGCCGCCACTGTGGCGTCGCAACGTTTAATACCGGAATACCAAAAAATAAAAGCCAGCGCGGTGACGAATAAACCGTACCAAACCAGCGCCCCCCAGCCTATCATATCCAGTCTTATTAATGATTGCGCCGGTTGTTCGGCCAGCGCCGGACCAAGGCAGAGCAGAAAAGCGATCCCCGCTACTAGCGTGGTCTGAACGATAGGATCCGATACCGGTGATTGATTGGAGGAGGATCTGATCCCCATAATCCGCGAAATGATATTAAATTGCGACTCGCAGAGGGCGGCCGATAGCACCAGCAAATTTCCGAGAAAATGTTCCCGGGAGAAACCGACATCCGGCGAGAAAATACCCTGGATTACCAATATGCCCATTATTGTGCCGGCAATCCCCAGGAAGCGCGTTTTGGATAAGGGTTCTTTCAAAACCAGCCAAGCCAGGAGAGCGGTCGCGGCCGGGGTAGCGCCGGTAATTATGCCGGCTTCTCCCGCGCTGGTACGTACTAAACCCTGTAATAAAAACAGCCGGAACAGAAAAATGCCAAATAAGGCCTGAAGAAACAAGCTTAGCCAATCCCGGCTTTTCATCGCCGACACAGTTTCTCCAAGCCTTACCCCGCAGATCGGCAGTAAACCTATAAGGGCAAAGAACAGACTTGCCGCTGCAATGCTAAAGGTTCCTAAAGTGGCGGCGGCCATACGTCCGGCGATCACCGAGGTCCCCGCCAGCATAAAGGCGCCCATTAAAAAAAGAATACCCGCAAACCGTGACATTTTAATCCTCCCGGCTTTTTCGACAAATTCTATCAACTCAGGTCGATAATGGTATAATATTAGCAAAGAAACTGGCTTAGTAGTAGAGCCAGTTCAGCGCTTTTTTTAGGGAGCCAGTCGGAGGAAGCCATGCGGGGAATAGAATTGCAACGCCAAAGTAAAATTCCATTAGCGCGTCAGATCTATCAAATATTGCGGGAGCAAATGACCGATGGCCGTCTGGGACCCGGGGAGGTTCTTCCCTCCACCCGTGAATTGGCCAAGGAATTATCCATATCGCGTAATACCGCCTGTGAAGCCTATGAAATGCTCTCCGCCGAGGGTTATATTATCAGCCGTCAAGGTTCACCGACCCGGGTAGCCCATGGTCTACGTTTGGAAAAGTTAGCGCCCGCCGCCGGCGGACTCCGGGAGCCGGCGCAGCCCGTCTGTGAATATGCGGCTGATTTTCGGACCGGCCGGCCGGATCTGCGGCGATTTCCTATGCGCCTCTGGCTACAGCTGGTGCGTCGGGCCAGTGAGGAACTTACCGTTGATCAATGGGGCTATACCGGCCCTGAGGGGCTTCCGGCGCTGCGCGAGCAGATTGCCGCCTGGCTGCTTCGAAGCAGGGGCCTCGAAGTTCAGCCCGGAGATATTTTTATTACCGCCGGGGCCACCCAAGCCCTGCATTTACTGGCTGATCTTCTATCAAGCGGGGAAAGAGAGATTCTGGTCGAAGACCCCTGTCATATCGGCATGCTGCGTGTATTTTGCGAAAAAGGATTTAAGATCCGTCCGGCGCCTGTAGATAATCATGGAATTCAAACCGAAAATTTGAAGGGAAATGGAGCATGCGCCGTCTATGTGACCCCCTCGCATCAGTTTCCGCTTGGGGGGATCCTTCCCGCGGGAAGGCGGGTGGATTTAATACAACTGGCGCGAAAAAATGACCTTTACCTGATCGAGGATGACTATGACAGCGAATTCCGCTATACCGGGCCCTCGGTGGCCCCTCTCTACTCAATGGACCCTCAACGGGTCGTCTATGTGGGCACTTTCAGTAAAATTCTCTTTCCCGGGCTGCGCATCGGTTATGTGATACTGCCGCCTCACTTGCATACCCGCTGGCGCCACCTGCGCACCTACACGGATGTCCAAAACCCACCTTTTGAGCAAGCGGCGCTGGCTGAATATTTACGCACCCGAAAACTCGACCGCCATCTGCAACAAATGCGAAAACTGTATGGACACCGGCGGCGGATATTACTGCGGCTGCTGGAGGAGAACTTCGGCAAGGCCTGGCGTCCGTGGGGAGACGCCTCCGGACTCCACTTGGCGGTGGAGTTTCCCGGTAGGCGTTTTGACCAGAAATTTGCGGAGCATTGCAAAGAAAATGGCCTGCGCATCTATACCGCCGAATATCACAGTATCCGTAAAGGCCTTCATTTGGAGAAACTGCTTTTAGGATATGGGCACCTGGAAGCCGATGAAATCGATAAAGGACTCCGGCTATTGAAAAAAATAATTGACCGTTTGAGTTGAAATGATTCAAAAACCCCTCGCGCCTAAAAGGGACCTCCACCATTTTAAACCGGCAATGGATGACCGCTCTGAAAGCCCGGTCCGGACATAAATTCCCCTATTTCTTTTGCAAATTATCTCATTCTTCACTCCTTCGTCTCATTTTTTAACAAACAAGATGGCTTATTTAACAAATGATCTCATTCTTTTAACAAACCATCTCATTCCTTCAACAAATCAGATGCTTTTTTCAACAAACCAGATGGTTCCTTTAACAAATAAGATGGTTTTTTCAACAAACCATCCTATTCTTCTCACAAATAAGAACGTTTCTCTAACAAATAAATGGTATCCTCATCATCCATTAACAATATTTTAGCCTCCCCGCGGCGGCCATCTCCTTTCGCGATTCCTGAGGGCCGGTTTCCGATTGGACGCCGGCCGCAAAATATAAAATGGGGAGCCGGTTCCCGGGGCGGATTCCACTTATCCGGCAATTTACTGGAAACCGGTTATTTTAATGGTTTATGCAACATCCGGTATCGCATTATTTAGTTAAATCTATATATTGGATTTGAAAAACCCATAAATTTAGCAAAACGCCGCTTTCCTGAATATTCATTGTTTAAGAGGCGTTTTGCTGGTTTAAAAATATGCGCTTGCCAAATAGGAATCCAGTATCGAACATTTTTAGAGAGGGCGCAAAGGGGTATAGGCGGCTACCTCGGTATGCAAACCGGTTGGCCCGCTTGAATTATATTGGGATTGGTGATATCTGGATTGACGGCCAGCAATTGCTGGATGGTCAGCCCGAACCGTTGGGCGACGGCGTATAGAGTGTCACCCGGCCGAATGATGTATATGGTTCCGCCGTAACAGGGAAACGGTCCGCCCCCCGGCGCCGGCGGCAGGCAGATTTGCGCCCCGATTTGCAGCCTGTCGGGATCGACTCCCGGATTGATGGCCAAAAGCGCGTCCAGGGTATAGCCAAAACGGCGGGCTATATTAATAAAAGTATCTCCGGGCTGAATGGTATAAAGCCTTCCCGGACAAGGGGCCGGACTTGGCGGCGCCGGGATGCAAATCCGCTGGCCCACGCTTAGCCTTTCCGGAATAATTCCCGGATTGGCGGCAATCAGCGCCTGCACGGAGATGTTGTACCGTTGGGCCAGGCCGTATAAAGTTTCTCCGGCTAGGACCGTATACATAAATCCACCGGGACAAGGACCCGGAGCTGTAACCACCGGGATGCATATCTGTTGACCGATTCGTAAATCGGTTGGGTTGACCCCGGGATTGGCGGCTTGAATGGCGGCAACGGAGGTGTTAAAACGGAGGGCCAGACTGTAAAAAGAATCCCCCGGTTTAATGGTATAGATTGTGCCGTCCCGGCAAGCTATCAAGTTTTCGTTTATTGACATGGATTCTGCCTCCTTGAACTGTTCGATTGGTACAAACCCTTTTAGATTGCTGGCTTATACTATTCGAAGTCAAGGAGATAAGTGCCGTAGTCATCAGGTGCCGGGGGAAAAAAAGGGCTACCGTCCGTTTTTAAAAAGTCGCAACCGCAAATACTTCTCCTTGATGAAATCAAATTGGCCGATCTTCCGCATCGCCTTCTCCATTGCTTCTTCCGATGCCTCGTGAGTCAGGATTACGATCGGCACGTAATTATCCTTGCCATGGGTCTCCAACTGCACCACCGAAGAGATGGAGATCCCGTTCTCCCCGAGCACGCCGGAGATTTTTGACAATACTCCCGGTTCATCCAGGGTATAAAATCTCAGGTAAAACCGGTTCCGGATTTTTTGAATGGGAACGGTCTTGACTTCTTGATGGGGGTTGATGGTCCGGTTGCAGAATTGCTCCCCCTCTTTGAGCAGCAAATCCCGGGAGAGATCGACGATATCTCCGACAATGGCGCTGGCGGTGGGCCGCTCCCCGGCTCCCGGTCCATAGAACATAGTATTGCCGACAAAATCGCCTTTGACAAAGATGGCGTTCAACTCGTTATTTACCGCCGCCAGCAGATGAGAGTTGGGAATCAAGGTCGGATGAACCCGCAAGTCCAGCCCGTCCGGGAGCAAACGGTAGGTTGCCAGCAGTTTAATGGTATAACCGAACTGCTTGGCGAAATTAATATCCAGTTTAGTGATGGCGGTAATGCCTTCAACGTATAAGTCGCTGAAATTGACGAACCCGGTGGAGGCGATTGAAGCCAGGATGGTCAATTTATGGGCCGCATCCCCGCCCCCGACATCTAAAGTGGGGTCGGCCTCCGCAAATCCTTTAACCTGCGCCTCCTTCAAAGCCTGTTCAAACTCCAGTTCCTCCTGGTGCATCCTGGTCAGGATGTAGTTGGAGGTGCCGTTTAAAATACCATAAATGCTCTCGATTTTATTGGCGACCAGACCCTCGCGGAGGCCTTTGATAATGGGAATTCCCCCGCCTACACTGGCCTCAAACAGCAAATCAACCTCGTTTTCGGCTGCTATTTTGAATAGTTCCCGGCCCCTGGTGGCTATCAACGCCTTATTGGCCGTCACTACATGTTTCCGGTTCCGCAAAGCCCGACTTATAAAAGTGGCGGCCGGCTCATAACCGCCGATGGTCTCCACCACAATATCGATCTCCGGGTCATCCAGCACCTCCTCAACCTTAGTGGTGCATTTTACTCCAGTCAGATCCAAATCCCGTTTCTTATCCCAATCCAGCTCGGCGATGGTTTTTAAATTAAAGGTCAATGCCGAACGGGTCTTTAAAAGTCCCTGCTGTTCCAGAAGAATCCTGGCTACTCCGGTTCCCACCGTTCCCAATCCCAAAATTCCGATATTCACCTGATGGTCTTGCATAAAAATCACTCCTTCGTTCTTAATTATTTAAGATGAGGTTGTAAGTTGGGAGTAAAATTCAGAAGCCGGGAGCCAGGAAGGATAGTATTGCTTCGTGGTTTTTAATCAGCCTAAACCCTGGTCCTTAATTCAGGTATTACCCGGTTCGCGATTCTCCCTGGGCCCAACCCAAAATCTCTCTGCTTCCATGCAACACCAGATTCCGGCTCCCGGTTACCAACTTCCATCCCCGGCTTCTCTGGCTCTCTAGCCCCTCTGACCAAAAAAAATAAACCCTCCCTCCTGTTAAAAGGACGAAAGGTTTTACTTCCGCGGTCCCACCTTTTTTGGCATAACCCGACTCAAATACGGATAACGGCCGTCCCGGGCGCCATACTGTCATTTCCGGCTGCCACTCCAGGGTGGTATCGTCGGTTGGGATTTAGGAAGGCTTTCAGCCGCCGGCCCTCCCTCTCTAATAATCCGTTGCCCCGCGACATATCCCCGTCATCGATTTCATAATATTAATTTAGGATACCATTTTCGCCCAAAAAAAGCAAGCCCTTTATTTTTAAAACGGAAAATTTCCCGGATCAGCGCTGTGGAAATACTATTATTCCACATAAATCCATTCCCTTTAGGGCATAATAAAAAAAGGCGCAACTGTTAAAACCTGAAATCCAGACCTTCATCCCTTATAAGACACTTTTTACTCTTTTTCCTTTTCTCTTTTCACTTCATTTATAAGGTCCGGAGAGCGGAATTTAAGGAGATGGTCATCATTACTACCGATTACATCGTGGCCGCCTTGGGAATAATTGTCGCCCTCGCCGGTTATTTGGCGCGTCCGACCGAATTAGGCTGGTTCTTACTGGGATTCGGCTCCGCTATGGTTGTCTTGGGGCTGCTGGATTTGGTTTTCAACCATTCCGGCGAAGCCACAAACCTCGAGCCCTAGATTTCAACCTTTTTACTCCCCGATAATCTTTACCAATACCCTTTTTCTGCGCCTGCCGTCGAACTCGCCGTAAAATATCTGTTCCCAGGGGCCGAAGTCCAGCTTTCCATCGGTAACAGCCACCACTACTTCCCTCCCCATTACCTGCCTTTTTAAATGGGCGTCGCCGTTATCTTCTCCGGTCCGATTATGCTGATACGCAAAGAGCGGTTCATGAGGGGCTAATTTTTCCAACCAGTTTTGATAATCGTTCCATAAACCGCTTTCGTGATCATTAATAAAGACACTGGCTGTAATATGCATGGCATTTACCAAACAGAGTCCTTCCCTGATCCCGCTTTCCTTTAAAGCCTCGATAACCTGGGAAGTAATATTCAGGAACTCCATTCGTTTGTCCGTTTGAAACCACAGTTCTTTCCGGAAAGATTTCATCTTCATCCTCCTTTAAAACACCGGTGTGGTATTATTATTTCATTTTCATAACAACAACCGGCTAAAAGATGATATAATTATTGGCAGCAAACCTTTAATTAATACCTTGAAAGGAACAAACGCAATGACTTTCGATCATCGCAAAATTATCATCAAAGAGAATAAGAATAACCCGCAGGCCCGTTTTTATCTTTCCTACACCAACAACCGGAACGACCCCGATACCAAAGCAAAAAGCTATCAGATTCTTTCCCGGTTGGCAAAAGGGCGGGCTGTAATAATGGAAGTCAACACCTCCCTTACCACCCTGGAATCCAAGGAAAAGGAACCGGCCATTTATAAATTGGTCACCGGCTTCCGGGAAATGGAGATCGATTACCGCTACCAAAAGTATGAAGCCAACGAAAGCGGAAAGACCCTTCTCGGTTTGTTTAGCTTCAAAACCATGGCCACTGTGCACTCAGTTTTCGCTTATATTCCGGAGCCAATCTGGGAAAAGGCCCAATTCCGGGAGCTGCTCCCCACTTACGGAGCCCGGTACTATATTTGTAACGAACAATCCGACGCCAAAAAACTCTTTGAGGACTTCGCAAGCGGCAGGATCCTGGATTGCGAAAAAACCGACCTCTTTGTTTTTATAATCTTCGACAGCAGCGACTTCGGCCAGATGGGCGTCAATACCAAACTCCCCAAGGCCGAGTTGGAGAAATTGCTGGAGGTATAGGTTTATACTTTTTTATGGGCGTTACCTTTGTTGAGAGCGCAATTTATCGAGCCGTTGCTCAATCAATTGGGTGGCTTGATAAACATGGTTTTTGATGGCTTGCGATAAAGAGACGGAGATTGATTTCTGCATCTTCAAAGGCTGGTTGCTGGTAATTTGAATATTGATATATAAATTGATCTCTTGAACCTTTCCCGGATCAACAGCCGGAAAATACTTGTCAAGCTCGGCTTTGGGAACAAGCTTGCAGGTAATATTGATCTTCAGACCATCCTTTCGGAAAAAAACATCGACCCCTAAATCGTAGATCTCTACCTGTGAGTATTCATCGGCAATATAGTTGTCGCTCCAGGCAAACACCAGTTGCGAAAATTCCTGGAGCGAACTGACCGGGTATAAATAATCGCCCTGAACCCCCATAGCCACAATATCGGCCGGGGTTAAATACCGGGAAAAGCTTTTAATGATTCCTTCCAGCGCTTCCACAAAGTGTTCATAGTTGTTACACGAGTTCATGGTAAAAACGAACTTTTTAAGGCGCGACAGCTTTATCTCCCAATAATCGGGCGAACTCGGATCATTGGGCTTGACAACGAACTCATCCTTGTTGATATCTCTTAGCTCCAATTTCTGGGCTTCCAAATCGATTACTTGGCCGAGATTATCGAAAGGTTCCACGAAGGAACATTTCATCTCAGCGAACATCCGCATGTTTGATAGATTCATTGCCGGCAATTTCCCCTATGCTTAAGCAAAACCATCACTATCCTCTGTTGATTTATATATTTTCGGACTATTTTACTTTTCTCCTGCTATTAAGGATAAATTTATCTTCGGTGATTGGCAATCCGGCCCTGGATGAGTAGGTTGGATACCAAATTGCCTATCATATACAAAAATCGGTTTAATTGGTCGGAATCTTTAATAATACCAAGGTTAAATTCTGATATACAGTTTTGCCTGGCTTATGAATGCTTGCTTGATGTTGTTCCCATGTATTCAAGACTGCCTATTTAAATGCAAATTGTGTAAACCATTAAAAAAAGCCTCATTTTCCAGGCTTCTTTTTAATAAAATATCACTGCCATTCCACGGTCGCCGGCGGCTTGCTGGTCACATCATATAAAATCAAATCAATCTCCGGCGTTCTCTTCCCAATCTCCGCCACTATTTCCGCCAAGAGTTCCTTGGAAATCTCCTTGCCGATAAAGGCGGGCCGGCCGGTCATAAAATCATTGGTTATAAAAGTCCGGATAGCCACCGAATACTTTTTGGTCACTCCCAGCGGTAAGAGCACCGCAAAAAACTGGCTGATTGGCTCCTGATTCAAGGCCTTGACCACCAGGTCATCTACTTCCCGCAACAATTCCACGTTTTCCTTATTAATATAAAGTTGATAAGTGTTAATATCGCCTTTCAGCACGGCCGGGTTCAGTACATAAGCCACCCGGTTGATAAAGTCAACCCGGTTGGGGAGATTCTTGCCGACATTATAGATCTCATCCCATTCCTTCGCTGGGTCTTTTCCGGCAACTACCGCCAGATAGCGGTAACTGCGGCAATCGCCCTGAACCCCGACTGTTTTGAGAGGCGCAATCGCCCCCCGGTAACCGGGGGCCATTTCCGCCATTAATTGAGTGAACTTGTCTGTCTGATCGGGGGTAACCCGGTTTGTCCCGTCATTACACATTATCCGCACCGCCAGCCCCGGGCCGGGGAATGGTTGCCGCCGGGCAATACTCTCGTCGATCCCCAGCGCCCTGGCAACCTGCCTCACCTCATCCTTATGCCAGTCCCAATTCGTCTCGACCACCAGGCCTCTTTCCCGGGCTCTCCTTACAATATCCACATCATTGTGATGGGTTTTTATTTTATGAGCGTGACTACTGACATCGGGATTGCCGCTCTCAATCAAATCCGGTCGCAATGTCCCTTGGGCCCAGAATGTTTTATCAAAGTCCAAATGTAGATCTTCGGCTGTTTTCTTCACCACTCTAATGAAGACTTCCCCGATTAGATTACGTTTGGCCTCAGGGTCCACCAGTTGAGTCAATGGTCCAATTCGTTGGCCGTTTACTTCAATCACGCTGTTAAAGAAAACCTGCTCGGCATCTTCCCGGATTAAGTTTTTCAAACCCAATTCCCGTAGATTCTCACAAACAATGTCGCTTTCATTCTTGCGCATCAAGCCGTGATCGATATGGATCGCATAGACATTATCAGGATTTAACGCTTTGACCAGTAAAGCCGCGCTGACCGCCGAGTCAACGCCGCCGCTGACCAGGACTAAAATCTTCTGATCCTTCACTTTATCCCTGATTTTGGCAATAGCCGTATTAATACGGTCTTCCAGCCGGTAGTTCCCGGTCAAGCCGCAGATTTTCTTTAGAAAATTCTCCATGATAAGTCTGCCGTTTACGGTTAGATCGACTTCCGGGTGGAACTGCACTCCGTAAATCCGGCGTTTTGGATCATAGACTGCCGCGTAAACATGCCCTGAAGTGGCCGCCGCTTTAAAACCGCCGGCTAATTCGACCACCGAGTCACCGTGGCTCATCAACACCTGCTGTTTGGGTTCGAGACCCGAAAACAACGGACATTCGGCATCGATCTCAATTGCCGTCTCACCGTATTCGGTGGTGTGCCCCGGCACGACTTTCCCTCCAAAATGCTGATTGATTAAATGCATGCCATAGCAGATTCCCAGGATCGGAACATTTAAATCGAAAATCCCCGGATCGTATTTCAACGCCTGCTCGCTCCAGACACTGGCAGGCCCGCCGGAAAGGATGATTCCCTGAAACCCCCGTAGCGTCTCCGCAGAAACATTGACCGAAAAAATTTCCGACTTGACGGACATTTCACGGACTTTTCTATCGATTACCTTGGTATATTGACCGCCACAGTCCAGGATGGCTATGGTCTCAACATTCAAGCAGATCACCTCAGTAATAATATTAAATTTGCTTAATTATATCAAATTCATGAATTTAAATCAGAATAGCCCCACAATCGTTCCGTCGCTGGATACATCGATTTTTTCGGCGGCCGGCGCTTTCGGTAACCCCGGCATTGTCATGATATTCCCGGCAATGGCTACAATGAACCCGGCGCCGGCCATTACCCGTATTTCCCGGACCGTCAACTCCCAACCGCTAGGAGCGCCTTTCAGGTTCGGATTATCCGAGAGAGACATCTGGGTCTTGGCGATACAGACCGGTAATTTGTCAAAACCGTGTAAGGAAAGAGTCTTCAGGGCTTGTTCCGCTTCTTTAGTATAGTTGACACCTTTGGCGCCATATACTTTTCTGGCTACCATCTCCAATTTTTCCTTAACCGGCAAGTCCAAGGGATATATCGGCTGAAAATGATCGGGCTCGGCCATGGCCGCCAAAATCTCATTCACCAGTTTCAAGCCTCCCTCTCCGCCTTTAGCCACTACCTCGGAGACGGCCGACCGCACATTAAGTTTCCGGCATCTATCCACAATCAATTCCAGTTCGCGCTCGGTATCGCTGGGGAAGCGGTTGACAGCCACCACCACCGGAAGGCCGAAATTTTGCTTGATGTTTTTAAGGTGGTGCTCCAGGTTGGGGAGACCGGCCACTAAAGCGGCTGTATTTTCCCGGTTGAGATCCTCTTTACCAACCCCGCCGTGGGATTTCAAGGCCCGGACAGAGGCCACCAAAACCACCACGGCCGGTTTTATCCCCGCAGCCCGGCTTACAATATTAAAAAATTTTTCCGCCC
Source organism: Bacillota bacterium (assembly GCA_050260935.1). GTDB lineage: Bacteria > Bacillota > UBA4882 > UBA8346 > UBA8346 > UBA8346. Next base: position 24,339 of record JBLNCU010000197.1, on the reverse strand, counting down.
CCAGATCGGAGGCGAAACCGCCTTCCGTCACCACGTAATCAGCCATCTTTAGAGCCAATCTCGTAGCGATAATGCTGTTATTGCCATGCGCGATATTGGCAAACGGACCGCCATGAATCAATACCGGTTGGCCCTCAATCGTCTGCACCAGGTTGGGATTGAGAGCGTCTTTCAGTAACAAGGTCATGGCGCCCACCGCTTTTAAATTCCCGGCCGTGACCGGCTCGCCTTTGGTGTTATAAGCCACGATAATCCGGCCTAAACGCTTTTTTAAATCGTCTAAATCGGTGGCCAGGCATAAGACGGCCATAACTTCTGAGGCTGCTGTAATATCAAAGCCGCTCTCACGAATAATCCCATCTCCTTTGGGGCCAAGACCCACCACAATATTGCGGAGTTGCCGGTCGGAAATATCCATCACCCGCCGCCAGACAACCCGTTTGGGTTCAATCTCCAGTTCATTTCCTTGAACCAGATGATTATCGACCATAGCAGCCAGCAGATTATGGGCGGCGGTCACCGCGTGAATATCCCCGGTAAAATGGAGATTTATTTCATCCATCGGCAGTACCTGCGAGTATCCGCCGCCGGTGGCCCCCCCTTTGATCCCGAACATCGGTCCCAGAGAGGGTTCGCGCAGGCAAAGCATAACCCGCTTGCCCGCCTTACCTAAAGCCTGGGTGACCCCAACAGCGGTACAGGTTTTCCCCTCCCCGGCCGGAGTCGGGGTAATTGCCGTGACATATATCAATTTCCCATCCTTCTTCGTTTTCAGATCGTCATATAATTTCAAGTTCACCTTGGCCTTATATCTTCCATAAGGTTCAATATACTGATCGGGAATTCCGCATTCTTGAGCAATCCCGGCAATAGGAATCATTTTACTGGTTTGGGCGATTTCGATATCGGAAAGCATGAATTTCCTCCTGAAAAAGGCAGATTTCTTTCATTATATCAGATTTAGCTGTTTAAAAAAATACGAAAGACCTGATTCAAAAGTTAAAAGAATGTTGTGAAAAAACCGCTCTGTTACAACTTGCCCATTCCTAAAGTAATAAAAGCGGCAATATAAAAAAACGGGTCGTTGTAAAGTAAAACCCGTTTCCCTGCCGTCCTAACTAAAATGTCAACTTAATGAAATAAAGCCTTCTCCGAGAATCTTCTGGCCACTCAAACAATTCTGCGAATCTCCGCCCCGATAGCGGTTAGTTTACTTTCAAGCCTTTCATAACCGCGATCCAAATATTGGAGACCTTCGAGAGTGGTCCGGCCTTCGGCTGCCAATCCGGAAATTACCAGCGCCGCCCCGGCTCTGAGGTCTGGAGCATATACAGCCGCCCCGCTCAACCTGGAGGTCCCCTTAACAATAGCGCTGCGGCTTTCAACCCGGATTACGGCGCCCATGCGAATCAATTCATCAACGTAGCTGAACCGGCCACCGAATACATTTTCCGTTATGACACTTGTGCCGTCGGCTATCGAGAGCAAGGCTGTTATCTGCGGTTGTAGATCGGTAGGAAACCCGGGATAAGGCAAAACCGTCACATTGACTCCTTTAAACCTCTTTTCCGACTTGACCCGGATTTTCTCCTCGCCGGTCTCGATATTCACCCCGATTTCCCGTAATTTTGAGGTTAGGGCCTCCACGTGCTCCGGAATCACGTCTTCTATAGTGACGTCGCCACCGGTAATCGCCGCCGCCACCATAAAGGTTCCGGCTTCGATCCGATCCGGAATTACCATGTAGTCGATCTCGCGCTCATTTAGACGGGGAACCCCTTCAATTTTAATGGTGTCGGTTCCGGCTCCCCTGATTCTAGCTCCCAGACGGTTGTAAAAGTTTTGTTCCTCAATAATCTCCGGCTCTTTGGCGGCGTTCCGGATAACCGTGGTGCCTTCAGCCAAAATAGCCGCGGCCATAATATTCTCAGTAGCTCCGACACTGGGAAAATCTAGATGGATTTCATTGCCTTTGAGCCTGTCGGCTTGAACAAAGACATAACCGTGTTCTTCAACGACCTTGGCTCCGAGAGCCTCAAAACCTTTAAGATGCAAATCAATCGGCCGCTGGCCAATGGTGCATCCTCCGGGATGGGAAAGTTTAACCCGGCCGATTTTAGTCAGCAACGGACCCATGACTTGCACCGAGGCCCGCATCTCCCGGACCAATTCATCCGGCGCCGAATAGCCCAACCCGTAAGTCGGCTTAATCAGCAGCGTCGAATCATCCTCCCAACTCACCTCGGCCCCCAAGGCCCGGAGAACGCCGATCATAATTTCGACATCCCTGATCCGGGGAACATTACGGATGAAACAACTATTATTTGCTAACAATGAGGCCGCCATCAATTTTAAAACCGCATTTTTGGCTCCACTTATAGTCACGGCTCCGTAAAGCTTTCTCCCGCCGTTAATCTCTAAACGTTCGGTGGTTTTTGGCTCCGCTTTGACGACAGTTCCCAAATCGCTCATTTTTTTACAGCAGCCTCCTAATATTAATAGAGCAATAGCCATCATATTCAAGAACAATTAGTGGTGTGCCATGAATAAATTTACTGCTTGTCCGATTCGGATTAAACAATTTTTAACAGCTCATCAACAATATTCTTAACTGCCTGCGGTTTACTCAAACTTAAACTGGCTTTGGACATTTTCCGGGTTAGATTGGCATCACTCAACATCATCTTTAAGTTTGCCCATAAAGCTTCCGGTGTAAGTTCAGCTTCCAAAATTACTTTAGCGGCCCCGGCCTTCTCCAACACCCGGGCGTTGAATTCCTGATGGTTGTTGGTGGCGTAAGGGTAAGGCACTAAGATAGCTGGTATTCCGAAACAGGTTATTTCAGCAAGGGAAATAGCCCCGGCCCGTGCCAAAACAATATCAGCGGCCTTATACGCCTCGGCAATTTTATAAAAGTAAGGAACCAGTTTGACCCTTTTTAAGCTATCCCCGGTTAAATTCAAGGAATTAATATTTCTCTTAATATTATCGTACTCTTTGGCGCCGGTCATCAGTATTATTTGTAATTTTGGATAAGTTTCAAGCAGTTTTCCGATCACCGGCAACAGGGCTTGGTTAATCCGGCGGGCGCTTTGGCTCCCCCCGAAGACCAGCAAATTAGTCCAGTTTCCTATAAGTCCCAGGTTTTTTTCAGCCTCGTTCCGGGTTATCCCCTCAAACTCCTCATAACGGATGGGATTTCCGGTGATGTTTACTTTGCGGGAGGGAAAATATCCAGCCGCTTCCGGGTAGCCTAAAAATACCCGCTTGACAAATTTGCCCAAAATCCGGTTAGTCAACCCGGGAAAGGCATTTTGTTCCTGAATGGCGGTGGGAACACCCTGCAAGGCGGCAGCCAGCACCATTGGGCCGCATACATAACCCCCGGTTCCCACTACCAGATCCGGCTTAAATTCGTGGATTATTTTAAAGGTATCCGCCAAACCTTTACCGGCTAACCATATAGATTTAAGAATCTTCGGGCTAATCCTTCTGGGAATTCCCTCCAAGTTTAACATTACTAAAGGGAAGCCTTCTTTAGGGATAATATCGGATTCCAAACCTCTCTGACCGCCGACAAAAAGGATCCCGGTCTTGGCATCCCGGCGTATAAATTCCCTGGCTATGGTGACGGCCGGATAAATATGACCACCGGTTCCGCCGCCGGCTAATATCACTCTCATTTTGCTCCCGCCTCACTTCCCATTCTGACTTCTGGTTTCTGGCTTCTGTCTCCCATTGCTTTCCAAACCCTAATCATTATATTTTAAATTCAGGCATCCTGCGATATGTTCAATAAAACTCCGATACTGAAAAGGCTTATCAGTAAAGACGAACCGCCATAACTTAAAAACGGCAAAGTTATTCCGGTAACCGGAATCGAGGAAGTAACCACCCCGATATTAAGCAAAGCTTGGAAAACCAGATACGACGTGATACCGGTCGCCAGTAACCGGCCGTAGGAATCCCGGGCGGAAATGGCTATCTTAAAACCCCGCCAGGCCAGAAAAAAAAATAGTAAAATTACGGTCATCGTGCCCAGTAAACCCAACTCCTCGCCTAAAATGGAGAATATGTAATCAGTGTGGGCTTCAGGCAGATAATGAAATTTTTGACGCCCCATTCCCAAGCCTAACCCAAAAGGCCCCCCGGAACCCAGAGCGTACAGTGATTGAATTATTTGCCAGCCGTCGCCTTGAGGGTCTTTCCAGGGGTTTAGGAAAGCGACTAATCTTTTAAACCGGTAATCGGCGCTAAAGGCCATCACTGTTCCCATACTCAGTCCGATCAAGCCGAGAAAAGTCAGGTGACTGATCTTAGCCCCAGCCGCAAACAGCATCATGATAAAAGTGGCAAAAACGACAATAGTGGTTCCCAAATCCGGCTCCATCAGAATTAACAGACAAACAATGGAAACGCAGACCAAAGGGATGAAAACCCCGATGATAAAATTGTTGATCCCCTTTTTAATCTCGGCCAAATAATGAGCCATGAACATAATAACCGCCAGTTTAGCGTATTCCGAAGCTTGAAATTGAAAAAAGCCGAGATCGATCCAGCGGTGGGAGCCTTTCTTGGCCTCAAAAGTAATCAAGACAATTATCAGAAAAATTATGGCGCTGACTGCTACAGGAATGGTAAATTTCTTCAGATATTGATATGGAAATTTCATCATCAAAAACATTAAACCGAATCCGGCCAGGGCGAAAAGGAGCTGCCGCAGTCCATAATGAAAAGCGCTGACGCCGCCGGTATCGGTTAAAGATTCCGGGGCGCTGGCGCTGGTAACGATAATCAACCCAATTACCATCAAGACCAATACAATTATAAACAGGAAAAAATCAGGAGGATTACGTTTCAAACCAAAAACCTCCCTATTTTATTACATAGCCCAGTATACCGATAACTCCCAATACAATCCCGATAATCCAAAAGCGGAGCATAATCTTTGGTTCCATCATTCCGCCCAATTCAAAGTGGTGGTGGAGCGGGCTCATTCTAAAAATCCGGCGGCCGGTGGTTTTAAACGAGGTCACCTGAAGGACCACCGATAGATTTTCGGCCACAAAAATTCCGCCGATGATAACAAAAAACAAGCTCATTTGGGTAAATAAGGCGATCCCCGCCAAAGCGGCTCCAAGCGCCAGCGAACCGGTATCCCCCATAAAAACCTCGGCCGGCGGTCCATTAAACCAAATAAAACCGAAACAGGCTCCGGCTATGGCAAAAGCAAAAATGGCCACCCCCGGTTGGCGTTGACAAAGAGCTAGAACCGCCAAAGCCAAGGCGGCGATGGCGGTAGTTCCGCCCGCCAAACCGTCCAAGCCGTCCGTAAGATTGACGGCATTGGAAAAAGCGACAATCACAAAGACCGCGTACACAAAAAAGAGCGGATTACCGTAACCACCGGCCGGAAATGTCAGTTTAAAATTGGAGAAGGGAATCAGTTGCGAAGTGGAAAATTGGTTCTGCAGGATAAAAATAGTGGCCAAACCGGCGAAAACGATCTGGGCGAGCAGTTTTTGGCGGGCTTTCAACCCCAGCGACTGCTTGGTAATTATGATGATTAAATCATCGACCAGGCCGATCATGCCGAAACTTAAAGTTAAAAATAACAGCCACCAAATCTCCGGCGAAAAATCATGGACTGCCAAAACCCCGATTACCAATGAGAATAAGATTAAAACCCCGCCCATTGTCGGTGTCCCGGCTTTTCTCAAATGGGTTTGCGGCCCGTCATCACGGATGCTCTGGCCGAATTTCAGCCGGCGCAGTACCCGAATAGCGAATGGGCCAATGATTAAGCTAACCGTAAATGAAGTAAGCGCAGCGAATAATAATCTAATCCATAGCGTCATTAACCTTGTTCCCCTCCCCCGGATAAAGCGATCACCACTTCTTCCATCTTCATTCCCCGGGATCCTTTGACCAATATGCAATCTCCCGCTTTAATATACTCTTTTAGCCTGGCGATTAAAGCCTGTTTACTCGAAAAATATTCCGCCTTACCTTCAGTTATGTCATTTACCCCGTTAACGTATTCCCGGGCGAGATCCCCATAAGCAAACAAATAGTCAACCCCGGATTTACCGGCATAGACGCCGATTTGGCGGTGGATCTCCTTAGCGGTAGCCCCTAACTCCAACATATCGGCTAAAACAGCAATCCGGCGGCCTTGATTCAACGATACCAATACCTCTAAGGCCGCCTCCATCGAAGTTGGGCTGGCGTTATAGGTGTCATCGATCAAACGGAATCCATTTTTGGTGAAGATATTCAAGCGGTTGGCCGTTAACCGTGGTTTAGCCAATCCCGTTTGAACCGCCCGGTTGGAAATTCCCAAGGCCTTGGCTGCCGCCATCGCCGCCAAGGCATTTAAAATGTTATGCCGGCCTGGAACTGGCAAGTCCAAGTCCAGTTCCGTCCCATTAAAATAAACCTTAAACCTGGAACCGGAAGCGCTGGTTTCAATGGCGGCAGCCCGGTAATCCAAAGCGTCCCCTTCGATACCATAGAGTACGGTTTTGGACTTGCTATTCCCTCGCATATTCCTGACCAAATAATCATCGCCGTTTAAAACCGCCAAACCGTTACCGGGTAAAGACTCCACCAGTTCTCCTTTTGCCCGGGCAATATTCTGCCTGGTTCCTAGTAATTCAAGGTGGGTTAAGCCAACATTAGTTACAACCCCCAGGGTAGGCTTGGCAATTTGGGCCAAACGGCGGATTTGACCCAGCCCCCTCATGCCCATCTCCACAACAACTGCTTTGGTGGCTTCAGTTATTTGTAATAAAGTGAGCGGTAAGCCGATTTCATTGTTATAGTTGGCTTCCGTTTTGACAATAGGCATTTCTTGCTCCAGGATCGAAGCCAGCAGGTCCTTGGTGGTGGTTTTGCCGTTGCTGCCGGTAATCCCGATAACCGGAACGTTGAACCTTTCCCGGTGAAAACGGGCGATATCCCCCAAGGCTTTTAAAGTATCCGCCACCCGAATAACGGCCACTCCGCCGTTGAATTTTAATTCATCCATCACCAATACGGCCGCGGCCCCCGCTTTGGCAACCTCGTTTAAAAAATGGTGCCCGTCAAAGCGCTCGCCTTTTAAGGCTATAAATAATTCCCCCGGTTTTACCCGGCGGGAATCAGTTGAAATTCCCAACACTGTTTGGCAATGGTCGCCTTGAAGCAAGACCCCTTGGGTGGCAGTTAAGATTTCTTCAATTTTGAACTGGGCCATGGTATTTCTCCTTTAAGGCTTCGGCGGCCACTTCCCGGTCATCAAAATGAATGGTCCGGTCGGCAAATATTTGGTAATTTTCATGTCCTTTACCGGCGATTAAAAGTAAATCGCCAGGTTTGGCCATGGCTACCGCCTTATTGATGGCGGTCGCCCGGTCGACTTCCACAAGGTAGCGGGCAGTTGGATTGGCATTTTTAAACCCCGCCTCAATTTCTTTAATTATTTGAGCGGGATTTTCCGAACGCGGGTTGTCGGAGGTGATAATAGTGAAATCGGCCATTTTAGCGGCAATAGAACCCATAATAGGCCTTTTAGTACGATCCCGGTCGCCGCCGCAACCGAAGACCAGCAGCAACCGGCTGGGTGAAAGGCCGCGCCCGGTTCTAAGGATATTCTCCAAGCCGTCGGGGGTATGGGCATAGTCAACGATAACTCCGAAATCGCTAGCCCCGGAGACCAGCTGAAACCTTCCGGGAACCCCGGAAACGGCTTCCAAACCCTTCTTAATGGCCTGTGGATTTATACCCAACGCCAACCCGGCGGTTAAAGCGCCTAAACTATTATAAACATTAAAAAAGCCGGTTAATTTCAGATCCAGACCAATATTCCCCATTGGAGTGACAGCGGTATAGCTGACCCCGGAAGGCGCCATTTGAATGCCTTCGGCCCTAACTATGGCCTTGTTTTCAATTCCGTAAGTCATAACACCGGCAGAGGTCCGCTCCATGATATAGCTGGCTCGCTGGTCGTCAAGGTTGATTGCCGCCCAGGATGTGGCCGGCAAGTCTACGAAAAATTTGGTCTTTACCCGTAAATATTCCGCAAAAGTGCCGTGGTAGTCTAAATGATCCTGGGTGATATTGGTGAAAATACCACAACGGAATGCCAGTCCGTCTACCCTTCCTTGGGCGATGGAGTGGGAAGAAACCTCCATCACCACGTATTCCACTCCTGCCTGGAGCATTTGGAAACTGAGTTTCTGGAGCTCCAGAACCCCCGGGGTGGTATTGTGGGTTTCCACGATTTTATCACCAATCAGATTAACTATGGTTCCGATTAACCCGACCCGGTAACCGGCGTTTTCTAAAATACTTTTTACCAGATAAGTGGTGGTAGTCTTCCCATTGGTGCCCACCACGGCTATTAATCTTAATTTACGATCGGGATAACCGTAAAAAGCCCCGGCTATTTCTTTAATTACACGGGTGGAGACCGACCGGACTTGGATGATGGTCATACCCCAGTCAGCCTCGGGCCAGTCTTCCACCAAAGCGGCGACAGCCCCCTGGGCGGCGGCTTTTTGTAAGAATTGATGGCCGTCAAATTTAGACCCCTTAACACATATAAATAAATCGCCGGGTTTAACCTGCCTGGAATCTTGATTAATACCGGTAATTTCCAACAGTTGATTACCCTTAATTTTTTCCACTGTTATATTCTTTATTAACTCGGTTAGTCTCACTCTTCTTAGTTCCCCTTTTAGCCACTGTCTTTGGACCAGTTTTTTTAGTTATGTTATTACAGATGCAACTAGGGTTCTTCAAAGCCGATACCTGTATCCGTGCTTTAGCTTTTGGTTAGCCAAAGCGACAGGGTGAATTCCGGTCACCGGAATTGGGCCGCTTTTTTAAACCGCGATAGATATTCGCTGGGTTTAAAGACAATCCTGCTCTCATTAGAAGGAAAAACCGTTATAAATATTAATATTTTGTATCAAAATCCCAAGTTTTAAACCCTTAATCTGGTAATCAAGGAAGGGCCTGATAAATAAATTCGCGTTTTAAGGAATATTATCCAGCTTCGGTTTGAACAGGACCTTCACTATGCTCCCATGTTCGAGAATAGTCCCGGGTGGAGGTTGCTGTTCCACCGCTACTCCGGTACCTTTGGCTTCCAATTTTAATCCCATATCGGTTAAGAGCTGGTCCACTTTTCGCAAAGAGAGCCCCTGGAAATTCGGTAATACCACCCGCGTCCTATCCTCTTTAAACTGGTAATGCTCCTCCGGATCAAAATAAAGTAGAACCTTGGTGGCTTTATTAATCCTGGCGCCCGGTTTCGGCACTTGATCAAAGACATAGCTCCCTTTGCCGATAAATCTGTATTCAAGCTGCTTATTATGAAGAACAGCCAGGGCCTCAGCGATCGGCATATTTAGAACATTAGGAACGATAACTTCTTCACTGGAGATTTTTTCAAGAGTCGCCGGTTCGTACCGGGGTTTTACCCCCAGGTAACGTAAGGCATCCCGAAAAATATTCCCTACTACGGGGGCGGCAATTACTCCACCATATCTTACCGGAGTACCTGGTTCATCCAGGATCACCAGAGCCAAAATCCGCGGGCGATCAACCGGCGCATAACCTACAAAAGAAGAGATTACCTTGCTACTACTGTAGCCCTTTTCTCCCGGGGAAACTTTTTGAGCAGTGGCCGTTTTTCCAGCCACCTGATATCCCTCCAGATAAGCCCGGTTTCCGGAACCATTAGTAACAACCGATTGTAACAATTGATTCATGAGGGAAGCCGTTTTGCCCGAAATAACCTGCCGGACAACTTGCGGCTGAAATTTCCACTTGACTTTACCATCCACCGAGACGATCTCTTTAACCAGTTGGGGTTTTAATAAAAAGCCCCCGTTGGCTACGGCCGCGACCCCCATTGCCATTTGAATCGGGGTTACGGACAGGCCTTGGCCGAATCCGATATTAGCCAATTCAACATTTTTTACCTTTTCCAGCGGCCGCAATCTGCCGGCGGATTCACCGGGGAAATCCGCCCCGGTAATCTGTCCAAAACCAAAAGCTTGAATATATTTATACAGCGTCGCTTTGCCTAATTTTAAAGCGATTGAGGCAAAAACCGGGTTGCAGGAGTTTTCCAAGGCTTCAGTAAAGGTTTGGCTGCCGTGACCGCCCGGTTTCCAGCATTTAATAATCCGGTCGTCCACTTTAATAAATCCGGGATCGAAAAAAGTCGACTCCGGAGTAACCTGCCCTTCCTCCAAAGCGGCTACTGTCGTGAAAACTTTGAAGGCCGAACCCGGTTCGTACATATCGCTGAAGATCGGATTCCTCCGGTTCTGCGGAGGAAAATCCCCAAAACGGTTAGAGTCGTAACTTGGATGGCAGGCGGCGGCAAGAATCTGGCCATTTTGGGGATCTACAACTACGGCCATCGCCCGTTTGCTTTTGGTGTCAACTAGAGCCTTCTCCAATTCACGTTCAACAATATATTGAATGTTTTGATCGATAGTCAAATAGACGGAATCCCCATCAACCGGGGGAATGTAACGCCGCTCGCCCTGGGGGATATGCCGCCCGGCGGTATCGAATTCCGCTTGATCACTTCCCGGTATGCCCCGTAAAAATTGGTCATACTGTTTTTCTAGGCCTTCCAGCCCCTGGTTGTCGATACCGGCGATTCCCAGCACCTGGCTAGCTAAGGATGATTGCGGATAAAAGCGTTGCGCTTTTTGGGTGATTTCAATACCATGGATCCGACGGTTTTTATCATTAATTACCGACCTTAAATGGTCGACTTCTTCAATGGAGGCCTTGCGTTTAATCCAAACAAAAGAGGCCCCTGAAGTGATGAGCCTCTTGACTCGGTCCGGATCCATTCCCAAAACTCCAGCCACGATCCTGGCGATCTCCGTTTTTTCTTTATCGGTTTGCAGCTCTGTCTGCTTTTTACCGGAAAGAATAATACTATCAAATCCCACTTCCGCAGGGATTGCATAAACCGAATCCCCATCAACGCTGATTGCCAACTCATTTCCAAGCCGGTCATAAATGGCGCCTCGCCGGGGAAGAACAGTCAAAGCCCGGAAACGTTGCTCCTCGGCCGATTTCTTAAGCCACCCGGCCATAAATATCTGCAAATAGAGCACTCTTAAAACCAAACAACCAAGCAAAACCAGGGTTGTCAAGAGAAGGAAGGCTATCCTCTTTTTGGAAGCAATCTCGCTATAACTACTCACCTTTTCCCCTCCGAACTATTAGCAAATTGGCAAATGGATTTAGTTTGAGTGATTACCCTTTAGTTTTCGGCGGATTGGGCCATAGCCGAGCGAACCCCTTCGAACCAGGATGCCAGCTTAGCCCAGAGGTGACTGTTTTGCGCGTCTGATTTGGCAACATAATTATAAGGACGGCTACCGTTTTTATTTACAGGTGGAGCGGGTGTAATGCAACGGTAATCCCCCGGGCCGGCGATTTTCATTCCCAAATCTTTTTGGGCAATAGTTTGGATCCTCTCAAAGGACTCCAACTTTGCCATCTCCATACGGACTTGGACCGTCTCCCGTTCCAAGGCCCGGATCGCTTCCCGGCTTGCCTTGAGTTGATCGTTTTGTTTGACAACCAAAACCTGGACCCAGAGATTGGCGAGGGTTAAACATAAAAAGGCGCCGCCAATGCCAATTAAAATCTTAAAGCCTTCCGAGCGCTTACAATAGATTTTTTTCGCCGGTTGGTTGCTGTATAAATTATCAGATATCCTCTGTTTTTCCGCCAATACCATGTTATGCACTCTCCCTAACAGCTAGACCAGTTTTTCCGCCGCCCGGAGCTTGGAACTTCTGGCCCGGGGGTTAACCGCCATCTCCTCTTGAGACGGCAGAACCGGCTTTTTAGTGATTACCCGCGCTTTGGGCAGTTGGCCGCAAAGGCAGACCGGGGCTTCCTTGGGGCACTGACATCCTTTAGCCCAACCGGCAAAGGTATTTTTGACTATCCGGTCTTCTAAAGAATGAAACGAAATCACAACCACCCGGCCGCCTGGCTTTAATATCCGCAAAGTATTTTCCAAGGTTTCCTTTAAAACATCCAGCTCCCGGTTGACGGCGATCCGCAAAGCCTGAAAGCTGCGGCGGGCCGGATGGGGGCCGGTTCTCCTGGCAGCGGCGGGGATTGCGTTTTTGATGATCGTCACCAATTCCCCGGTGGTTTCGATATACTTGTCCCGGCGGTATTCAACAATAAAGTTGGCAATCCTTTTATTCCAACGTTCCTCGCCGTAGTCCCAGAGTATTTTGGCCAATTCAGCGACGGTCGCCGTATTGACCAGGTGGGCCGCAGAGAATGGCTGAGACTGATCCATCCTCATATCTAACGGGGCGTCGCTTTTATAACTGAATCCCCGCTCTTCCTCATCCAACTGCGGCGAGGATACTCCTAGATCAAAGAGGATTCCATCGACGGCGGTTATTTTTAACTCTTTAAGAATCTCGTTTAGATGAAGGAAATTTTTATGAAAGAGCTCTACTCGGGGTTCAACCTGCTTTAGCCTTTCAACGGCAACCGACAGGGCCTCTTGATCCTGATCGATCCCGATAATCAATCCCTCATCGGTAAGATTTTCAGCGATCCTCAGCGCATGTCCGCCCCCGCCTATTGTCGCATCCACATATATTCCCGTGGGCTGAATATTCAAGTAGGAGACGACTTCATCCGGCATCACCGGTTGGTGTACAAACCCGGGCACTTTCGCAACACCTCAGATTCCAATCTTCATAATCGCAGCTATCTCTTCGTATGATTGCTGGGCTTGAACCGAATATCCGCTCCAGACCTCCTTGGCCCAAATTTCAACCTTGGTGGATACCCCGATAACAAAGACATCCCGTTCAATCCGGGCGTGCTCCCTCAAGTGCTGCGGAAGGACTATCCTTCCTTGCTTGTCCAATTCCGTTTCGACGGCCCCGGAAAAAAACATCCGCACAAAAGCGCGGGTATCAGCCTGGGTCGTCGGGAGTTCCTTTATTTTATCCTCTAACACTTTCCATTGGGAAAGCGGATATACAAATAGGCAGTTGTCCAAACCCCGGGTAACCACGAAGTTATCACCCAAATCCTCTCGGAATTTGGCCGGGATGATGAGTCGCCCCTTTTCATCTAGAGAGTGTTGGTATTCGCCCAACAGCATGGCTTAACACCTCAAAAAAAATTCTCCCACTTTCCCCCACTAGTCACCACTTTTATCTCTGTATTCTCCATTATCGTCCAATTTCCTCTTTTCTATAAGTACTTTTGGAAATTTTTTTGGGAATTAACCACCCTGAACTGCCCATTTTTCGCGGTTCAATCAACATATGGTAGTAAACTCCATGATTTGAGCCGCCCGCTAACTAGATATTGTGTCCGGTATTTATTGAAATTTTTCCCCTTCCGGCAACGGTTTTCCAAGGCTGCAACCACTGTTCCAATATATTTGCCAAACCCGCCAAATCATTAAAGCAGTTCCTTAACCATTTGAAAATTGCCCGTTTCCAGCAGGCGGCGTAAATATTGATACCGGCTGGACTTGAGCAGCCAATTACCGGCTAATTTATGATATAATTCGCAGTTAAGAGCCTTCAGCTCACTAAGCCAGGGTTCCGCTCCAAAAATAATCCGGTTTCCAGAGCCCAGCCAGTTTAAATCATTAAAACTGCAACCAAAAAGCCCGGCCACGCAACGCCTGTTCCGTAAAGCCTCAATTATTCCGACGGCCTCCGGCTGAAAGACCCGAAAATAGGTTCGACCCTGGCCGATTATCCGCCCCTGCCGGTAGTGGTGAAAATCAGAGCCGCCGGTGACTCCCAAATTATTGGGAGCGAGCCATTCCTCCCAGAGTTTCTGAAGTTCCTTAACTGTGGCCGTTGAAACTTCCAAAATGCCCGCGTTAAACAGCTCAACCGCATCCAGTAGGCCGGCGGCGGCAATCTCTTTTAAAAAATCGTAGTTCCAACTATTCTTCGGCATTGTCCATGGGTGGGCTAAGATTATGGCCCCGCCGGATTCCCGGTGTCCCCTAAATTTGGCCGCTAATTGCCGCCGGGGGATCTCCGTCCAGGGTTGCCGGTCCCCGCCAACCACTAAAAAGTGAAAGTGGTCGCCGGCTGATATTTCTTGAGCAACCAATGTACAAGGAAGAAGCCGGTCCCTGGCCGAAAACAGTTCGCCTTCCTGGGCTCCCTGTGTCTGGTAATGATCGGCGATAGCCACCCCGTCCATTAACAAACCCTGTGCTGTTTCCAATATCTCCTGAGGGGTCAAACCGCCTCCCGAATAAGTACTATGCACGTGTAAATCAACTACAACCCAGCGTCCATCGGATTTGGAGGTGGGGTTTGTAAATGGCCAAAGCAATTTTCATCCTCATTCCATGTTTTCAATTATCTTTAATACTCTTAACAATTCCTGATAATGGCCAATTTTCCGTTCCCACTGGTCTTGATAGTAATTTCGGCTCCAGTGTTGCTTCTCAAGGTAATACTGCCGTCCCAGCATCCAAAAATCAAAGGGAAAAGTCAAATAAATTCCTAAAAGTTTGAGTTCACCCCTTTTCCAAGGGTAAAAACGGTCGAAAATCCAAAGGATTTTCAATAAGGAGTTGACGGACCATTGGTGGAGGCGAAGATAACGGCTGATCAAATTGGCCCGGTCATGCACCTGATGGTCGACTAACATGTAGTCGAAATCGATAAGATAGGCTCTGTCTTTATTAATGAGGACATTATGAAAAGCCCAGTCATGGTAACAAATGACGTCGGAGGCCTCCCGGCCGGCGGCCGGCAAGCTCTGAATAGCCCGGAAAGCCAGTTCGTATGATTGCGGCCACATTTGAAGGTATTGCCGGCTAAAGGATTCTTCTTGCAAGCGGGCCGCTCTTTCACGGCATACTTCCATTTCCCGAAGGCGTTTCAACCACTCGGACCCCGGGGAAAAACGCACTAAGGACCAGCGATTTGCGGCTGCGGCGAGCAATTTTCGGCTGAACCGGTGAAAACAGGCCATAGCCATTACTGCCGCTTTTAGGTCTTCCGTTAAAAAATAATCGGCCTCCCGCCCCGGAAGCTTTTCCATAAATAAATAGCGGTTGCCCCGGCGCCAAAAGTAGAAACCGCCAGCCGGCGATTTGAGTAACTTGGGAATCAGCGGGCACTCTTCCCCTTCGGTCAAGAGCGAACCGGTTAAAAAAGCGCGGACTGTTCCGATTGTTAACGGTTTTAGAATAAAACCGGGTTCCCTGTTGGAAACATAGACGCTGCGGTGGCGTAGATAGTCCGGGGGAATCCGGTAAAGCTCGAATATCTTTTCAATCTCATTTCCGGAGGAGTTAGTGGCGTTCATTCGCCAAACCATCCTATAAACACCAGAATCAAGCCGATTAGAATTAAAATATCGATTGGATTAGGGGCTACCAAAGTTTTAAAAAGAACCAAACCGATAATGATCAAAAAAATTTTTTGATTCAGGCATCTAAGGTGTTTAAAGGGATTAGACATGAAAGAGCACCTCCAGTAATATGGTATTCCGAGGTAGAATGATTGGGAACTTAGCCCGGAGGTCTTTTGAGGGTGAAGGACATTAGCCTATGCGCTTTCATAGTATATAGGGAAATACTTGTATGAGTCCATTTTAAATCAGGAGGTAAGCCGCTGTTGGAAGAATTGCTGCGGCTAATCAATCGAGAATACGGCATAACCGTCACTGCCGTCAAACCGGTCAATTCAATTTGGCGTTTGGATACGCTTAATAAATCTTACCTGTTGAAACGGGTGCGTTCCAGTCCCCAAAGAATCACTCAGTTGGCGGCATTAATTCTTCAACTGCAAAAGGCCGGCTTTCAAGGGTTGACCCCTGTATTGCTTACGAAAACGGGGTCCGCCTGTCTAAAAACGGCCGCCGGGAATTATCTGATTTCTCCCTGGATCGAGGGGGAAAAACCTGCTTTTAACAGCCGCTCTCGCCTTAAGCTGGTTGCCGCTTGCTTCGGAAAGCTCCATTCCATCTCTAAAGGATTGAGCTTTCCGCCGGAAATGACGGCCCCGGATTTGTTGGATGATTACCAAAAAAAACAGCTGTATCTAGAATCACTTCCCTCTAAATTGACAGAACTAAAGACCGGCAACAGAATCGACCGGGCAATTTCCGGCTGGAGCGCCTATTTCACGGCCCAGAGCCGTTTTTGTCTGGACCAATTATTACTGCGCCGGGATGAACTATTGCTGCTGAACAAAGAAAAGGGGTTTTGTCACAATGATCCGGCTCCGGGTAATATAATAATCCGAAATGGAAATTGCTATTTAATTGATTACGAATTCGCCAATTGCGACCTTTTGATCAAAGAATTCGCCTGTCTCCTGGGGAGGGCCCTCCAAGCCAACCAATGGGAACCCGAAATTGTCGATCTCGTCTCCGCCGCTTATGAGTCCGAACGCCCTTTTTCAGCGGCGGAGCTTAAAATTTTACCGTATTTACTCTGTTTCCCACGGCGGTTTTGGAGGATCTGCATCCAACGTTACCAGGAACAACTTGATTGGACGGAAAAGCGCTTTCAACACAGATTATGGGAGATAGTCCATGAAGAGCAGGCCCGGATGAGGTTTTTAAAAACTTGGCTGCCGGAATTGGAAACCTACGCCAGGCCAGAATTTGGGGGAGCCGGATGATTGAATCGATTAATCTTAATTTGCAACGGATCCTGGACAATTGGGGTTTACGGCTTTTATATTGGGAAAAAATCCGGGATGTTTACCGGGTCTATACCGATCAAGGTTCCAAAAATCTGAAGGTTTCGCCGAACTATCCGGCCCGTTTACTGTTTGTGCACCAAGCAGTAGAGCATTTAACTAAACAGGGTTTCTCCAAAATGGTCCCACTCATTCCCACGCTTCACGGCGATACCTACGTTGGCGATCAACAGTATGCCTACAGTCTTTTTGATTGGATCGAAGGCCGGCAATGCGACTACCGCAACCGGCAAGAATTGATAGACTCCGCCAAAGCGTTGGCGGAGTTTCATCAAAGAACTTTAGGGTTTACCCCGCCCGCAAAGTCCAATATGCGTGATCATCTTGGAAAATGCCTGCGCTATTTTGAGGAAAGACATCAGGATCTGTTACAATTTAGAGAAATGGCGGCCGCCAGACCGAAAGACCGTTTTGCCGAGGCCTACCTGGCCAATATTGACACTTTTTTGCCTATGGCCCAAACCGCCATCTCCAAAATGCGGCAAAGTTCTTATCAGTCTTTGGTGGAGCAGGCCAAAATGCTGAAGCCATTCTGCCACGGTGATCCGGCGGCCCGCAACTTTATTCTTACACCTGAAGGACGGATTTTTCTGATTGATTTTGACAGTTGCCGTTTGGATCTACCTTTGATGGATTTAATCAAATTCACCAGGCGGGTTCTGAAGAAACACCGTTGGAATTATCAAACAGCCGGTTTGCTTATAAACGCCTATCAAGATGTAAATCCCATATCCTGGAGTGAGTTGGAGGTTATGAAAGCCGTTTTTTATTTCCCCCAAAAGTTTTGGCGGCTTTCCATCAGATACTTCCATCAAAATATCCGCTATAAACCGGAACGTCTTTATCTAAAATTCTTAAAACATCTCGCCAACCGGACCAATATTGCCGCTTTTCAGAGAGCATTTGAACTTTATCAACCATACGGCGGGAAATAAAAGATGGTCATCAATACTGATTTAGGAGCGCCGCTAACTGCCGACATGATTGAAGGCATTATCGAAAATTACGGGTGCCGCCTGGTTGATTTCATGCCTTGCCGCAAAGTCTGGCGGTTAAATACCGATTGCGGTTACAAATACCTGAAAAAAACCAGATTAAGCCCGGCTGATTTATGGTTTATCTACGAAGCCCTGGAGTATTTGCACAGAAACGCCTTTGAAAATGCCCCCCGCTTAGTCTGGAGCAAAAAAGGCGAGCCCTTTGTCAAAACCGCTGCCGGTATGTTTATCCTTACGGAATGGTACTTCGGTGCGGAACTGGATTTCCGGAACCTGATGGATTTAAAACAGGCCTCCCGTTTGATGGCGGAATTTCATTTAAAGGGGAACGGTTTTTCCCCCAGCCAACCTAATGATCAACGGACCTGCTGGTTAAATTGGCCCGCCAGACTGGAACAACGCCTGGAACAATTACAAGAATTCCGCCGTTTAGCTAATACCGAAAAGGAGCGCTCGGCGTTCAGCCGGCTGTTTCTCCGCCACTTTGAACCCCATTTCCGGCAGGCTGTCGCCAGTTATCTGGCGCTCATCAAATCTCCCTACGTGGAAGTAGCCCAGGGGGCCTGCAGCCAGCGAAGTTTTTGCCATCATGACTATTCCGGACGGAACCTTTTACGCACTTATAAAAACCGGATCTACCTTATCGATTTCGATTATTGCCTGTTGGATTTGAGGATTCATGATCTGATCAACCTGGTTGTCAGGAACCTCAAACATAATAATTGGCACTTCCAGATTTGCAATTTCATTCTCCGGGAGTATCAGCAGATTTCTAAATTAAGCCAGGCCGAACTGGAGGTGATGTATGCCCTCTTACTTTGGCCACAAGACTTTTGGCAGGTGGGGTTGCAATACTACTACGAAAAACTGCCCTGGGCGCCCCAGCGTTTTCTCAAGAAACTACAGCATAAAATCGCCTACCGGTTTAGCCGGAACAATTTTTTAGGGGAGTTCGCCCGGTTTTGCCGGGCTTGAGATCCATCATTACCTGAAAAAGGCTTCCCGGATGTCATTTTCGGAGAAGCCTAGCCATAATTGAAAATGTTTTCTGCCTCAAGGATGGTTTTAACTAATATTTCACTTTTACCGGTTGGCCGGTCCGGGCCGATTCCATAATCGCCAATATTACTAATGAGGTATTGGCCGCATCCTCAACTGAAACCAAAAACTCTTCCCCGCTAACCAATTTATCGACGAAATGGCGGATGCTTTCGTAAGCAAAACCCTTAGCTTTGCCATGGACGAAGTGGCGAACCAGGACATCGGGATTGTCGCTTTTATCCTCGGTATACCGCTCAATCATTTGGCTATTACTCAAATCCAGGTTAATCATGCCCTTGGTCCCGGTGATATTGAATTTGATATCATTCAAGCAGGGGTTGGTATTTGGAGTAATCCAGCCATTTTCGATACTGGCTATTCCACCATGGCGGAATTCTAGAATCGTTTGATAAAGATCCACGGTATCAACGCCTAGTTTCTTTAAAACTCCGCTGCTGGAGACGGAAAATACCCTCTCCACTTCGTCATTGAAGATCCAACGCAAAGTATCAACGGTATGGCTGCCCAAGAACCATAAAATAGAGGATTTGGCCGCCCAAGGCAGCATATCCGTGGCTACCCACTTGACATCATTGAGCCGGAAATAAGCGCTGACGGGATCACCCAGTTCCCCGTTTTCCAATGATTGTTTGGTAACTGCAAACGGCGGACTCCACCGGTTGTGCAGGTCCACCATTAACCGGACATTATTATCCTTAACCGCCTTAACGATGGCCTCCACATCCTCACGGGTAGTCGCCAATGGTTTCTCCAGCAAAATATGCTTACCGGCGTTGGCGCAGTCCACTGTTACCTGACCATGAGCAAAATCCGGGGTCACGATAGCCACCGCGTCAATAGCGATCTCATTTAGCATTTTCCGGTAATCGGAATAGACATTTTGAACACCAAATTTCCGGGCCAACTTTTCAGCCCGCGCTTGGTTAAGATCGCAGACCGCGACCAAATCGACCATTGGATGTTCATCGTATAAAAAAGCGTGGGTTTCCCCCCAGACACCCGCCCCGATAATTGCGAATTTAAGTTTCTCCATTTTTTGCTCTCCTTTACTGTTTTACGGCTCCGAAGGTTAATCCCCGGATCATATAACGCTGAACCAACATTGCGAAGATCAATACCGGCAAAGCTGTCAGAACACCGACCGCCGCCATTTCCCCCCAGATGACTCCGGTTATCGATAGGAAGAAAGTCACGGTGGTAGGCAGGGTGCGGGCATTAATACCGGTTAGGAACAAGGCAAAAGCAAATTCATTCCAGGAATTGATGATACAAAATATCGCCGTAGCGGTTAATCCCGGTAAAGATAGCGGCAGTAAAATCTTGATCAAAACCTGCCAGTGGGAACAGCCGTCCACTAAGGCCGATTCTTCGATCTGCTTGGGTATCTCCTCGAAAAAGCCCCGCATCATCCAGACTGTAAACGGAATATTGAAAGTCAGATAAGCAAGGATTAAGATCAAATGCGTGTCTAAAAGGTTGGTGAGCCGCGCCAAAATAAAAAATGGGATCACCGTCGCCATCGGCGGCAACATACGTAAACTCAAAATCCAAAAAGCCCAATCTTCCTTGCGGGAGAAATTAAACCGGGCAAATCCATAGGCCGCCATACTCCCGATTATCAAAGAGATAATAGTGGTGCTGATTACAACTATAAGACTGTTTCTGGCGTAAAATAACAGGTGCCGCTGTTTAAAAACCGCGATGTAATTTTCTAAAGTCGGCTTAAAAAACCAGACACTCGGATCGTAGGTCAACACTCTTGTTTTTAAGCTCACCAGCAACATCCAGAAAAAGGGGAAGACCGCAATAACCGAAACAATCGTAATCGCAACCGCCCAGGCGCTATTCTTTAAAGATTTTTTTAGCTTCATTTTTTCGCCTCTTTCCCTTGATGAAGTTGCCGGGTTAAGAATTGACTCAAAACCGTGATTATAAGCAATAGAATAACGCCGGTCGCCGAAGCGCGGGCCACCCAACCGGTCTGGGCAAAACCCAAACGGTAAACATGCAAACTCAATAACTCGGTGGCGTTACCGGGTCCTCCCTGAGTCAATACAAAGGGCACATCAAACAGTTTTAAGGAGTCCATCAAACGAAAGAGAATGGCTAATGATAACAGTGGTTTTAATAACGGCAAAGTTACATAACGAAACGATTGCACCACATTGGCGCCATCCACTAGAGCCGCCTCATAAGGTTCCGCCGGGACAGAGCTTAATCCGGCATAAATAATTAAAGCCATAAAGGGCGACCATTGCCAGATATCCACTAGTAGAGTTGAGGTGTATGCCATAGCGGGTCCCAGCCACACCACTTTGGTATGAAAGACCAATCCCACCAGGTAGTTGAGTACACCGTATTCCGAATTGTACATCAACTTCCACATCTGCCCAACTACACTTGGGGTAATGATAATTGGAACCAATAGACAAGCAAAGACCAGACTTTTCAGTTTGAACTCCCGGTTTAAAAGTAAAGCTACTACAAACCCGCAAACAGTTTCGAAGAAAGTAGCCAGCACCATAAATAGAATACTTATCCCCACCGACGGCCAAAACTCCATATCTCTGCCGCTGAACAAACGTATAAAATTCTTTAAACCCACCAAGTGCTGTTCATTCCAGAACTGACCCAGTTCATAATTGGTTAAGCTCACATAATACAAGAAGATGGTCGGAATAATTGTCAATAACGCCAGTACCACAATTGAAGGAAGAACATAAGTCCAATGCGGATTTCTGCCAAACCAGGATCGTTTTTGATGAGCGGAAATGACAATTGTTTTAATGATAGGACCTCCTCCCGGTAAATCTTGTGAAGAAAGGAGGCCGAGGTTAAGGCCTCCCCTCTTTAGGGTATTTATTTGCTTGTAAAATTCTCTTAAGAGTTGCTTAGATGTTCATTTACTTGATACGGAACGGTATCCCTATTCAGACATAATATCTTCCAGTTCGACCTGGGCTTTTTTACAAGCATCCTCCGGGGTGATTTCACCGATTAAAGCCAAGTTCCCATAATAGCCCACCCGGTCAAGAACTTTACCAAGTTGAGGCGTTGGAGGAATCCAGGCGATGCCCTTCTTTACCAGACCATTAGCGCAGTCCAGCGCTTTCAATTGAATCGGATAAGACGGGTTTTTGGCCACCAACTCCGGTTCTTGATATACCGAGGTCCTGGTTGGCACCCCACCGTTTAGGACGTATTGTTTAGCCTTTTGTTTACTGGTCATGAAGGTGATAAACGCCCAAGCGGCATCTTTATTACGGGAGTTGGCGGCGATGGACATATTCCAACCGGCCAATACTCCGGCATCTCCGCCAGGCCCTTTTGGCGGAGGCACGAAACCAACTTTGTCAACGATCTTGGACTTACTGGGATCGGTAATCCACGGTACTAGAGCCGTGGCGTCAAACCACATGGCCGTTTTACCGGACATGAAAGCTGACACTGCTTCTTCATGGGTATACGTGGCCACATCAGGTGGGGCATTTTTCAGTAATTCCACATAGTACTTTAATGATTGAACGGTTCGGGGATCGGTCATGGTAACCTTCCAGTTCTTCTGATTGAGGAAGCCGCCGCCGAAATTGTACATGACAGTCATCCAACCGGAGGCGAAATGAATGCCTCTTTGGGCTCTCATGGCAATACCGTAAAGTCCGGGCTCTTTTCCGTTGAAGAACTTCGCCAGCTGCAGCATTTCTTCCATGGTCTTAGGCGGTTGTTTACCGTATTTGACGAATAAATCTTTCCGGTAACCGACAAAACGGGTCTCTCCGGCGGTCGGGATTCCATAAACTACCCCTTTGTATGAACCAATCCCATTCCGGTAAGCCGGTACGATATCGTTATAATCAAACCAGGAGGGAGTAACTTTGCTGTTAATAAAGGGTTTTAAAGGCGCAACCGCTTTTTTCGGAGCATATTCGGACATCCAAAAGCCGTCAACCATCAGCACATCATACAAGTGGCTGTTGCCGGTAAAGTCCATCAATTGTTTGTTCTTCAGATAAGTTTCTTCCATTACATCCCAGTTGACCTTAATGCCGGTTAACTTTTCAAACTCCGGCGTCATCTTCTGGAAAGCCTCGGTTGAGGGATGACTCGCGAAAGCTACCGTAATTGAAGTCCCGTTGTACTTAGCTTTTACAGCAGACTCCCATTTGTCCAAGTCTTGATTTTCAGCAAAAACGCTGCAGGAGAAGATCAAAATCCCTACCAGTAATAACCCGAAAACCTTTTTCATTTTATACGCCTCCTTATAAAATTTTGAATCGTTTGGGCAGCCAATGGTTTACCGAATTACCGTCCCCCCTTTGTTTCAATATTGTCTATGAGTAAACGGCTTTCCGCAAAGAAATGCCGTCGGCCATAGGCGGTGGCCCCTTTTAAAATGGCGTTTTCTCCTAAAATAGAACGCATCAATTCAAATTCACCATGAGCGAAAGGCAAAGCCTCATTGGAAATGGTTTCATTAAGCGTTTCCCAGAAGGTCCGGGAGTCACACAGTCTGCTTTCGATAAAGAAGGCATCGGTTCCCATCAAGTTCAACACATTGATAATGCATACAGCCACATACCGGGCGATTGTTCTTAAAATTTCCCCGGCTAATGGTTGTCCATCCTTGTCTTGCATGACCAGCCATTCGAAGACATTGTTTTCATTTATTTTAAGCGCTTCCAAATCGGACCGGGCATATGAATTCATTACCAGTTCGTAAACAGCGGCCCGGCTTACCTTGGTTTCCAGACAACCCCGCCGGCCGCATTTGCACAATTTCCCTTGCAAATCAATAACCATATGCCCGATTTCAGCCTCGCTTCCGCGCAATCCTTGATGCAACTGATTGTTAGCAACAATTCCGGCGCCGACCGCCGAACCGATCCGTAAATAGACCAAATTATGTTTATCTAAACCCCTGATGTCGAATTCTCCGAAAGCCGCCAGTCCGGTGGCGTTTTCCGCCAGGATTGGCGCAGAAAAGACCTTAGCTAATTCCAGGCTTACCGGTACGGATTTCCACCCCAGATTAACAGCTGATAAGATTGTGCCGTCAGAGGAGATAATACCCGGTAAAGCTAGAACGATACTGGCGACGCGTTCGTTTTCTTCACGGGTCAAAGCATTGATCAGTTGGATTAAGGTAGGAACCAAATCTTCAGCATTGACAACTACCGCCGATGAATGATTGACTTCATTTCCCAATAAGTCTTCGGCCACAGCTTGAATTTGCCCGCCGTCATCCACGTGAACGGCGCAAATAAGCCGGCTTTCAGGCTTAATCTGTAACAAAATCGGACGTCTGCCGCCTATTGATTCCCCGCTGCCGGTTTCTTCAATCATCCCGGTCTCAATGAGGCAGCTAACAAGTTGGCTGACTGTTGAACGGCTCAGCCCAGTTCTTTTGCTTATTTCAGCCCGTGATACCGGAGTGAGCTCCCGGATCAGGTTTAGGATCAGGTTAAGGTTTTGGTTTTTTACCCAAGCGTTGTTGGCCCGTTCTCCTTGCAATTTTGAAC
>JBLNCU010000196.1:0-4739 GCA_050260935.1 Bacillota bacterium | reverse complement strand
TTAAATTATGCAACCGGTACCGTATTCCGGTAATGCCGGGTATTATGACGGTTAAGGAAGCCCTGGAGGCATTGGAATACGGGGCAGAAATATTAAAACTGTTCCCGGGAAGCGCCTTTGGGCCGTCGATAATCAGCGCCTTTAAAGGGCCGCTGCCCCAGGGGAATTTTATGCCGACCGGCGGAGTATCCCTTGATAACATTAAAGACTGGATTAAAGCGGGAGCGGTTGCCGTAGGGACCGGCAGCGATCTAACCAAAGGCGCCAAAACCGGGGATTTTAACTTGGTTACTGAGACCGCCAGAAAATTCATTGATGAAGTTAAAAAGGCTAGAAGCCAAGGGAGATAAAAAATGGGTAAAATTATCACTTTCGGGGAGATCATGTTGCGTTTGGCGCCGCCCGGGTACGACCGGTTCGTGCAGTCCAGGGAGTTTGGGGTTGTTTATGGCGGTGGTGAGGCGAATGTGGCGGTTTCTTTAGCCAACTATGGCAAAGACGCTTATTTTGTAACCAAGCTGCCCAAGCACGACATTGGCCAGGCGGCTTTAAATGAATTAAGGAGATATGGAGTCAATACCAAGTATATTGCCAGAGGCGGAGAGCGCTTGGGTATCTATTTCTGCGAGAAGGGAGCGGCCCAGAGGCCGTCGAAGGTAATTTATGACCGGGCTCATTCCTCTATCTCCGAGGCAAAAAAGGAAGATTTTAACTGGCCGGAAATTTTCAAAGACGCTGAATGGTTCCATTTTACCGGAATCACTCCGGCAATATCTGATAACTGCGCCGAGATTTGCCTGGAAGCGGTAAAAGCGGCTAAAAAGGCCGGTGTTACGGTCAGCGTGGACCTCAATTACCGTAAAAAACTGTGGAGTACCGAAAAAGCGGGTAAAGTGATGGGGGAACTCATTAGATACTGTGACATAGCTGTCGCCAACGAGGAAGATGCCGAGAAAGTATTTGGCATCAAGGCGGAACAGACGGATATCACCGGCGGAAAGCTGAATGAGGAAGGTTATAAAAAGGTTGCCAGGGAACTGGTGGAGCGTTTTAAACTGAAGACTGCCGCCATAACCCTTCGGGAAAGCCACTCTGCCTCCGACAACAGTTGGGCGGCGATGATGTATGACGGAACCAACTTCTTCAATTCCAAAAAGTATAAGATGCATATTGTGGACAGAGTTGGCGGAGGAGACGCTTTTGCCGCCGGAATCATCTATGGATTAACTTCCGGGTTGGATAAGCAAGCGGTCCTGGAATTTGCGGTGGCGGCTTCCTGTTTAAAACATACCATCGAAGGCGACTTTAACATGGTCTCCCTTGAAGAGGTTGAAGCCTTAATGAAAGGCGATGCCTCAGGCCGGGTCCAGCGGTAACGGCATTTACCCCAATTAAGTTTAGAAGGTGTAAAAAATGATAGGATTAGAACATGTAGGCATATGCGCTAAGAATACGGTAGCCTTAAAAGAATGGTATGTCAACCGGTTTGGGTTTAAAACCGTGTATGATAACAAGAAGGATAATCCGACCTTCTTTTTGTTAATGGCCGATGAGAGCATGCTGGAGATTTATCCGATGGAAACTGCCGTTAATCCCGGTGCCAATAAATTTCAAGGCATACGACACTTGGCGTTCGGTACAGATGACATCGAAAAAGAGTATCGGAAACTTCTAGCGGATAAAGTGGAGATAATCGAGGACCTTAAAACGAGCGCAAAAGGGGTAAAAACTGTTTTCTTCAGGGATCCGGAGGGCAATATCATTCATTTCATTCAGCGGCCGGAAAAGCTGTATTAAAAACAGTTGCCGTTGGTTTAGTCGCGTTTTAAGCACCCCTAGTGAAACTTACCAACTAGGGGTTTTTTTATTCAATTTTGCGGATATTATTGCTTGGGTATTAGTGGTCCGGGGAAAAGAAGTGCAAAAACTTTATTGAGGATTATCAGATTGAAATAAAAAAGCAGGAAGGATTTTCTCTTCTGAAAGCGAAATTTACCATTCGAATTTTCGTTATCCATAAATGGAAAAATAGAAGATGCCAAATAGTTCAAGAGGAGGATACAGATGAAACTTGAAGGTAAGGTTGTTGTGGCGCAGGGAGGGGGACCGACCGCGGTCATAAACCAGTCCTTGGTCGGCGTGGTGCTCGAATCGAGGAAATTCGCCCAGGTGACGAAGGTGTATGGGGCGATCAACGGGGTCAAGGGTATTATAAATGAAGATTTCATGGATTTAACCCAGGAAACTACCCACAACCTCGAACAGGTGGCTAATACCCCATCTTCGGCCCTGCTTTCCACCCGCGATAAGCCGGATGAAAAGTACTGCCGGGAGATTTTCGAGGTGTTTAAGGCCCATGATGTCCGCTATTTCTTTTACATCGGCGGCAATGATTCGGCCGACACGGTCCGGATCGTCAATCAGCAAGCTGAACAGTCGGATTACGAATTCCGGGCGATCCATATTCCGAAGACTATTGACAATGACTTAATGGTTAATGACCATACTCCCGGTTACGGTTCGGCGGCCCGTTTCGTAGCCCAGGCCACTATTGGCGCCAACCTGGATAACCGGGCGCTACCCGGTGTTTACATCGGAGTGGTGATGGGAAGGCACGCCGGATTCCTGACCGCCGCCTCTTCCATCGCTCAGAAGTACCAGGACGACGGTCCGCATCTGATTTATCTGCCGGAGCGACCGTTTGTTATGGACAAATTTATCAAGGATGTCAAAAGCATCTATGATAAGCTCGGCCGTTGCCTGATTGTGGTCTCCGAAGGCATCTCCGACGAGAAAGGAAACCCGATTATCACCAAATTAATGAAGAATGTTGAGAAAGACGCCCATGGCAACGTTCAACTTTCGGGCACCGGAGCCTTGGGAGATTTGCTGGCCGATTATGTCAAGGAAAAACTGAATATTAAACGGGTCCGCTCCGATACCTTCGGTTACCTGCAACGCTCCTTCTTCGGCTGCGTCTCCGATGTCGACCAGCATGAAGCGAGAGAAGTGGGGGAAAAGGCCGCTCAATTCGCCATCTGGCATAATATGGACGGTTCCGTGACAATTCACCGGACCGGCTATTATTCGGTGGATTACCGGCTGACTCCCCTGGCCGAAGTGGCCGCCAAAACCAAACATATGCCGGATGAATTCATCAATAAAGAAGGCAACAACGTTACCGACGCCTTTAAGTTTTACGTCCGGCCGCTCTTGGGTTCCGGTTTACAATCGGCCGAAAGGTTGAGGGCCCCCAAAGCCCCGAAGATTTTAAAGAAAATGTAATAAGTAATTTATAGCGGTTTTTAAAGCATTCAAGGATACCTTGGATGCTTTATTTTTAGTGGACAATTGTTCCTTGCGCAATTAATTGCCGGAAGGACCGGCTAAATGATATTGAAATACCTGAATGTGTAAACTAAAATAAAGTAAAACCGTTATTGGTTTGGGAGGTTATCGCATGAAACGTCCGGAACTGCTTATACCGGCCGGAAATTTGGAAAAACTGCGCACCGCCGTTTTGTACGGGGCCGATGCCGTCTATGTGGGTATTGCCGGATTAAGCCTGCGCGCCGGTGAAGCGGAATTCGGTATTGCCGATTTAACGGTCGGAATCCGGGAAGCCCATCAAAAAAAGGTTAAAGTCTACGCCGCCGTGAATATTTTCGCTAAAAATCAGGATTTGGATTTATTTCAAGAGTCAATAGCCGAGTTGGCCGATCTGGAAATAGACGGTTTGATTCTCAGCGATCCGGGTCTGTTAAGGTTGGTTAAAAGAAACCAACCGGATTTGCCGGTGCATCTCAGTACCCAGGCCAATACCACCAACGTGGAGGCGGTGAAGTTTTGGAAGGAAGAAGGGGTAAGCAGGATCGTCCTGGCCCGGGAGCTTAGTTTGGCTGAAATTGCCGTTATAACTAAGGCGGTACCCGGGATGGAAATAGAATTGTTTATCCACGGAGCAATGTGCGTGGCTTATTCCGGCCGGTGCTTCCTTTCGGCTCTACGCACCGGGAGAAGCTCCAATCACGGTGAATGCACCCAGCCTTGCCGCTGGGAGTACCGGCTCATCGAAGCGACCAGACCCAACCAACCCTTGATATTGGAAGAGGATCAGAGGTACAGCTATTTATTGAGTTCTAAGGATCTTTGCATGATTGAATATTTACCGGAGATAGCCGCGGCCGGAGTCGCCGCCCTAAAGGTTGAGGGCCGGATGAAATCTGCCTTATATGTGGCTGTTGTTACCAGGACTTACCGCTGGGCCATTGAAGAGTTAATGCGAAACCCTTCCGGCTATCGCGCCCGGCCCGAGTGGCTGGCTGAGCTGGGTAAAATTTCGAACCGCGGGTACACTACCGGATTTTATCGCGTCGCCAATGAAAAAATCAGTGAAATCGAGCCGGAAGTGAAATATTATCAAACTCATGATCTGGCCGGCACAGTCCTTAATTACGATGCTGCGCTTCAACGGATAGTGGTGGGAGTGAGAAACCGGCTTTCCAGTGGCGACGAAGTCGAACTGTTGTTGCCTGACGATACTTTGAGGTTAAACACGGTGGAGATGACCGATGAACACGGTCTGCCGGTTCAAACCGCTTATAACGGCTTCAAAGTCTGTTTCCCGGTTGAACTGCCGGCGCCGGCCGGCGCTGTTATCAGAAGAAGGCTGGATCAAAAAATATTTAAAGATATAAACAAATAATTTAATTGATTTAGCAGGTCTTAGCAGGTAGAAT
>JBLNCU010000195.1:0-16723 GCA_050260935.1 Bacillota bacterium | reverse complement strand
CTGTGTAGTTGGGATTTCCATTGGAAATTTCAACTACACAGGAAACTGTATGTCTTTCGATGAGCGTTAAACCGGACATTAACCCGTCAAATTCCGGCCACCACATAGTAGCAAGTAATGGACATTATACAGTAGCAGTAACAGTTAATATACAAAAAGTTAATATTGGTAATACTCCTGAATAATACAATTTTTTCATGATGATAGCCTCCCTAGCTGGTTTATTAATTAAAATTATAACAACAAAAACTAAACAAAAACCAAACATAAAGCTAGAGATGTCTTCTGGCCTACAGATGACCCTATTTTTGCTTGATTGTATACTTTTTTGCAGAAACCTAAAAACCAAGCTTATTATTATTCCATATGCCGAGGCAGCAATTTTAATATAAAGGTATATTTATAGCGGAAGCGGATGCTCCCCCTAAAAAGCCTGCAACAAACCCTTGGGTAAAACGGTCTTGTAAGAAGTAGCTCTCTTAAAACCCACTTCTATTACTCCTTCTTTTATTAAATATCCCTACTACTGATTTGTTATTAGATTTGCTCCAGTTTCCATTTAAAACCATCTATTCACAGATTCCTTTTGCGATCTTCCCTACATAGGTCTGCACCTAGTAAAACCCGTGCAGTTTTTGCCCGTTTTGTGATCCCCGAACGAGATGGAAGCTCTTCCTATTTTTTTGATAAGGCTTTAACTTTTACAACAACTTTTACACAAGAAAGGAAGCCCCATTTTCAGGAGCTTCCTTATTCTTATCTCTATTGAGTTTTCTCATATCATTTTTGGTGGAGGCGGGGGGAGTCGAACCCCCGTCCGAAAAGGTGACCACAGAAGCTTCTCCGGGCGCAGACCGCAGTTTAGATTTTGCCTTCGACCCGTCTACGGACGAACTAGCCGTCAGCTATCTCGATAATCTTAGCATTGTTCTCCGAGAATTGAACAATGAGCACCCCGATTTAATTGACGCCCGCACCGGCCTCTCGGGTTAAGCCCGGATTGGACGAGCCGCTTACTTTAAGCGGCTAAAGCTAATTCTTGATTGTTGGCACTTAATGTGCTTGCTGCAGTTTAACGAGGCCACAGCACCTCGACCCGCTACCTCTGCCACCACACTCCCCGTCGAAACCGGTCGCCCCCAAGACTTGAAGTATAATGGAAATTTGAGATGCAACCAAGAGTCAGGATTTAGAATTCAGGGGTTTACAATTCATCCAATTTCATAGTCCAGTTGTCGTTTTTTTAATGATGGACTGAAAATCCCGGCTCCTAAATCCCTTCTAAATATATTATACTACATATTACCTCATTCGTTGCTTGATAGCCTTCTCGATATCCCGTTTGGCATCGCGCATTGCAATGTCTTCCCGTTTGTCATAGAGTTTTTTGCCCCGGGCCAGCGCCAGTTCCAGCTTAACCCGGCCCTTTTCGTTGAAATACATCTGCAACGGGACCAAGGTCAGCCCTTTCTCCCGGGTCTTGGCGAATAACCGGCGAATCTCCTCTTTATGCATTAAAAGTTTCCTGGTTCTAAGAGGGTCATGGTTAAAACGGTTGCCGAAATCGTAAGGACTGATGTGACAGTTATGCAGGAAAACCTCATTATTGCTGATCTGGGCGTAGCTATCCTGCAAATTTCCCTTACCCAGGCGCAATGATTTGACTTCGGTGCCTGTCAAGGAAATGCCGGCCTCAAAGGTTTCTTCGATAAAATAATCGTGCCTGGCCCGGCGGTTTTCGGCTATTCTTTTTCGTTCGCGCTTTTCCGCCATCCCTTTTCACCTCATAAAGAGTTGCCAAATAATTATAGCACGAATAAAGAATTTGTCAAATAGCCATCAGTAAAAAATAAAAGCCGTCATCGACGGCCTTGACTCCGGGTTCTACTTATTGATATTCTTATAAATAAAGCAGTTTTCATAGCGGTTGTCAATCTTTTTAAACTCCCCGGGATTGTTGAAATAGGCGCATCTTCCTTGAAGTTTCTTGCAAAAACCGACATACCCCAAGGTAACATCCTCTTTACTAACCAATTGAATATCTTCCTGCGGACAAATCGCCTCCGGCTTTGTTTCAATACCCATCGTTTATCCCCCCCGTTTTCAAAGAATCAGTCTTCCGAAATCTAAAGCTTCACCGGATCTCTCAAAATCTGCTAATTTTCTAAAGTTGAGCGCTCATTGGTATAAACTGGATGTTTATTCCTCTGTATTATTCGCCGCCCACAAAATTTTCCCTTTTTTGTTCTCAAAGAACTTAACTTTTTTAGCTTCCCGCGAATTAAAAAACCACCTCTACGGGTGGCAATTTCCGGCCGATTATTGTTTGTCGCGCACCAGTTCATAGGAGTCCCTGGCGATTAGCAACTCCTCATTGGTGGGAACCACCATCACCGTTACCCGGGAACGGGGTTTGCTGATAACAATCTCTTTGCCGCGTAAATTTTCATTTTTCTTATAATCGAAGTCAACCCCTAAATGAGTAAGTCTCCCACAAAGATCAGCCCTGACCTGCCAATCATTTTCGCCGATACCACCGGCGAATACCATCACATCCAGACCGCCCATAATCGCGTAGTAAGAACCGACATATTTGATTAAGCGGTGAATAAAAATGCCGTAAACATCCTGCGCCCTTTCGTTCCCATCTTCCCTGGCCTTCTGGATGTCCCGCATATCGCTGAATCCGGTCATTCCCAAAAAGCCGCTCTTTTTATTCATTAAGTTATCGATATCGCCCGGGGTGAGTTTCAAGACATTCTGGAGAAACGGAACAATCGCCGGATCCATATCCCCGCACCGGGTGCCCATGACCAATCCTTCCAGGGGGGTAAATCCCATTGATGTATCAAAACATTTGCCGTCTTTAATCGCTGCCATGCTGCTGCCGTTGCCCAAATGCAGAGTAATCATTTTTAATTTGGAAAGATTTTTGCCCAAAATTTGCGCCGCCCGGCTGGAGATATAACGATGAGATGTTCCATGGAACCCGTAGCGGCGAACTCGATATTTTTCGTAATATTCGTAAGGTAAGGCGTAAAGGAAGGAACTCCGGGGCATTGTCTGATGAAAAGCCGTATCAAAAACCGCCACTTGGGGGGTGGCCGGCATCAATTCGCGACAGGCCTTAATCCCCATTATATTGGCTGGCATGTGTAAGGGTCCCAACTCTTTCAAACTTTCAATCTTAGCTAATTCATCATCATTGACAATAACGGCGCTGGAAAAAAGCTCACCCCCGTGGAGAACCCGGTGGCCGACGGCTTTAATCTCGTCCAACGATTTAATAATCCCGGTTTCCTGGTCGGTCAGAAAGTCCAAAACCGCTTTCAAGGCTTCGTTATGGTTACCGACTCTCTGTTCGAGTTTTATTTTATCCCTGTCTTTGATTTGATGAGTTATGGTCGCGTTACCGTTGGTACTGCCGATTCTTTCCACCAACCCGCTGGCGAGCAAGGTTTCTGTTTGCATCTGATAAAGTTTGTATTTTAAAGAAGAACTACCACTGTTAATTATTAAAATTAACACCGAGTATAGCCTCCCCCCAACCCTTTTATTTAGCGGCAATATGTGTGACATATCTCCCGCCACCGGTTGGACATTTCTATTATAGTTCAAGCTATTTTCGATTGGCAATCAAATTTACATTTTCATAATGTTACGATATTGTTGCAAAAAAATCCAACATATTTTTCTCAAATAAGGGGGGCTTTATTTAAATCTTTGGTTCTTCTCCGGCAGCACTATAAAAACGGCGGTGGCTGAGGCGGTTATTACCCCCTTTTGTTCTATCTCCGCAGAGGCTTTGATGATTTTTTTATCTTCCCGGATTACCCGGCCTTTTAAGGTAATTTCTTCCCCGGTCAGAGTCGGTTTCTTAAACGCCAATTCCATCCGGGCGGTAACCGCCAGGCGGCCGCCGGCGATAACCGCGTGGGCCATTGCTTCATCCAATAGAGTGCTTATAATTCCTCCATGCAAAATACCGGCAAATCCCTGATGCTCCCTGGACGGTGTAAAATAGGCGGTTACTCCTTCAGTGGAGAGCTCAAAACGGAGTTTAAGCCCGATCGGGTTTTCCCGGCCGCAAGCGAAACAATACTGATCAATCTCCAAATTCATCGATTTTTGCTCCTGGTTTCTTATTTAAACAGCAACAAAAATCCCGGTAAAAACCGACTAAAGTTTTTGAACCGGGTTTTTTATTTAAAATTTAACCATTCCGGGGAAAACTTTCCCGGTAAACTGGTTTACAAGATGCTCGCCGGAATTAATAAACGGTTTTAGTATTTATTTTAAAGACCTCACACTGATGACACTGCGGCCGTTTTTCAATGACCGTGCCGTTGGGAACTCCATCCTGGCATAAAGTATCCGGAATTAACCAGCATTTTTCCTCTTTAGCTTGGTAAGCCGGGCAATCAACGAAATTGCAGTCCAATACCCGCCAGCACCTTTGGAAATCGGACTTTACCTTGAACCTGCCGACCAAGGATGTAAGATGACTGGCCATCTGTTCCAATTGGGCGGCCGAAGCCGAAAGGTTCTCAATATTAATTCGTTGTTCTCTGGTGGCAGTGGCTACTTGGTTGCCCGCGTTGACGTTTTGTTTGGAAATTTGAGCCACCGTCTGCATGTTTCCGGTCATTTCTTCACTGCTGGCCGCCTGTTCCTGTGAAGCAGCGGCAATCTCATGAATGGTATTCACAGTCTGGGTTACCGAAGCCGTAATCTCCGCGAAAGCCGCTTTAGCCGAAGCCGCCAGGACAGTGCCTTCCTCAACCACTTTGGTCCCTATCTCCATTGTTTCAACGGCATTTTGAGTCTCCGACTGGATATCATTGATTAAAGCAACGATTTGAATAGCTGAATTGGTTGATTGTTCCGCCAAAGCGCGCACTTCATCGGCAACCACCGAGAAACCACGACCGTGCTCTCCGGCCCTGGCCGCTTCAATAGCGGCGTTAAGCGCCAGTAGGTTTGTTTGGCGGGCTATACTCCGGATAACATCAACTATTTTCCCGATCTCCAAAGAGCTCGATCCCAATTTCCGGACAACAACCGCGGAGCTGTCAACAGTTTCTTTTAATTGAATGATCTTGGAGTTTATATCCTGGATGATCTCCTCTCCATAACGGGCTCTTTGAGAAGCCTGGGAGGAAAAACTGGCTGCTTTTTGAGCTTCACCGGCCACTTGTTGAGCGGTTTCCGACATTTGCTGGGAGGCCAGCACCGACAGGTTGATATTTTCATATTGTTCCTCGGATACCGCCGATACCTGCTCGACCGTTTTAGTAATTTCTTCGGTGGCTTTCCTGACCTCCTCCGACATCGAAGACATTTCAGAGGCGGCCAGGGCCAGCTGCTCGGAGGCTTCTAGGTTTTCCTGAAGGATCTTCCGGAGGTTGCCCACCATCTCGTTCAAACACTCGGCCATTACGGCGAATTCATCTTTAGTAGGCATCTCAATATGCTGGCTTAAGTCCTTTTGGTTGATTTGATCCGCAAAAAAGATGAATTGGCGGAGCGGTGCGATAATCATCCGCTGGATCATCATATTCCCCAGCAAAACAAATAGGCCGAGCATTACTATATATGCGCCTATTCGAATGATCGGTCTGCCGCCCGGGATAAAACCTATCGCTATCAATAATAAGGCCATAATAATAAATCCAAATAGCAAACGTGGTTTTACGCTATTAAAATAACTGAATTTCAACAATAACCCTCCCTTACATTCGTTAAACATATTCGACAAGCAGAAGGGATTTCCTTTTATTTCATAACGATCCGTAAATGATCTTCTCCGCCTTTGAAACTGATCGGATCGGTATAATATATATCGGAAAATCGGCCAAAAAAAAAAGGGCTTTTTACCCTTTTTTAAAAGCTGGTTCACATTTTGCTGTAAAGTTCCACTAAAATCAGCAACAACCCAAAAACTATCGCCAGCCACATGGTAGCTTTATCCAACAGTTTTTCCAAGGCTTTGTTTTTGGAGAAAAACATTTGACCGCCGGAACCTATTGCCCCCAGGCCTTCGCCTTTACTAGGTTGCAGTATGATAATCGCCGTTAAAGCAATACCGACAATCGATAAAATGATTTGAAATGCCAGCTTCAAGAGTACACCTCCAACCCATTTTGTACTTTAACATTTTAGCACATTGAGCCGGAATCTACAAGCCTTTTCTCGAAGCGGCATTTATGGTTTTTTCTAAGTATTATCGGTAGATGTTGTAAAAAGCTTTCTTCCCAGGGTAGACGGCCTCGTCGGCTAGTAAATCCTGGATCCGTAACAATTGGTTGTATTTGGCGACCCGATCGGTGCGGGACGGCGCCCCCGTTTTAATCTGACCGGCATTGGTTGCCACTACGATATCAGCGATGGTGGTATCTTCGGTCTCGCCAGAACGGTGGGACACAACTGCGGTATAGCCGGCCCTTTTAGCCATTTCAATCGCATCCAATGTTTCGGTAAGGGTTCCGATCTGATTGACCTTAATTAATATGGAGTTGGTTACGCCCAGTTTGATTCCTTTGCTTAACCGCTCGGTATTGGTTACAAAGAGATCGTCGCCGACCAATTGAATCTTCTTACCAAGCCGTTCGGTCATTAACTTCCAACCGTCCCAGTCCTCCTCAGCCATGCCGTCTTCGATGGAGATAATCGGGTAATTATTTACCAAATCGGCATAAAAATCTACCATTTCGGTAGAAGTCTTTACCATGTTGGACTTCCAGAAGAAATACTTTCCCTCTTCGCCCTTGCTCTTGGCCGCATCCCACAGTTCGGTGGCTGCCGGATCCATGGCGATCATGATCTGTTCGCCCGGTTTGTATCCGGCTTGATTGATGGCCGCCATGATTACATCCAGAGCTTCCTGATTGCTCTTTAAGTTGGGAGCGTAACCGCCCTCATCTCCCACGGCGGTGCCATATCCTTTATCTTTAAGAACTTTCTTTAAAGCATGAAAGATCTCGGCGCTCCAGCGGAGACATTCGGAAAAGCTGCCGGCGCCCACCGGCATGATCATAAATTCCTGCAAATCCACGCTGTTATCGGCATGTTTGCCTCCGTTGAGAATATTCATCATTGGGACGGGTAAAGTTTTGGCATTGACGCCGCCGAGGTAACGGTAGAGCGGTATGGCTAAACTATTGGCCGCCGCTTTGGCGGTCGCCAGAGACACTCCTAAGATGGCGTTGGCCCCTAACTTAGCTTTGTTCGGGGTTCCGTCCAATTGGATCATTACGTTGTCAACTGTAGTTTGATCAAGCGCATCAAGGCCGACCACTTCCGAGGCAATCTCATCGTTTACATTATCGACCGCCTTCAAAACTCCCTTCCCCATATAACGGCCCTTATCGCCATCGCGCAATTCCACCGCTTCAAAGGCGCCGGTGGAAGCCCCCGAGGGAACCGCCGCCCGCCCTACACTGCCGTCGGCCAGTTCCACTTCAACTTCGACAGTGGGATTACCGCGGGAATCCAGTATCTCCCGGGCATAAACGTCAACAATGGATGTCATTTTTCCTTACCTCCTAAATATTCTTTTGAACTAATCATAATTTAGTGAAATGAGTTTATGCTTAACGAAAATTAGCCGGCTAAACCCGGCAAACTAGGCCTTAACTATTAAAGAATCCCCCGTCATCTCGGCCGGTTTAGGAATATTTAGCAACTCAAGCAAAGTTGGAGCCAAGTCGGCCAGCATACCGTCGCGCACTTTAATTAAATTCTTGACCCCGGCTATAATTACCGGCACCGGGAAGGTAGTATGAGCGGTAAAGGGTTCACCGGTCTGGTAATCAACCATCTGTTCCGCATTTCCATGGTCGGCGGTGATGATCACCGCCCCACCTTTGGCCAGAATAGCCGGGACTACTTTAGCCAGACATTTATCAACCGCTTCAACTGCTTTTTGGGCGGCCTCCATAATTCCGGTATGACCGACCATATCACAATTGGCGTAATTCATTATTATCACATCAAATTTATCTTTCCCAATCTCGGCTAAAACCGCCTCGGTGACCTCAAAGGCGCTCATCTCCGGTTTAAGGTCGTAAGTCGCCACTTTCGGAGAGGGAATCAAAATTCGCTCCTCCAAAGGATACGGGGGTTCTTCCCCTCCGTTGAAAAAGAAAGTCACATGGGCATATTTTTCCGTTTCGGCAATCCGTAATTCTT
Organism: Bacillota bacterium; assembly: GCA_050260935.1. GTDB lineage: Bacteria > Bacillota > UBA4882 > UBA8346 > UBA8346 > UBA8346. Next base: position 8,533 of record JBLNCU010000195.1, on the reverse strand, counting down.
TTAAACCATGATTACCCAAGACTTCCGCCAGGATATTCCTCATCTTTTCCTCGGGCGGGAAAAGCAAGGGGGCTTTGATAGTTTCGTCGTATTGGGTCATGCAGACGAAATGAGGCCGCAAATAACCGGTTCTCCGGTTAAAACCGTTGAAATCGGAGTCAACAAAAGCTCTGGTAATCTCCCGGGCCCGGTCCGGTCTAAAATTGAAGAAAATAACCGGGTCGCCCTGTTTAACGGTTGCCACCGGCCGGCCGTTTTTGGTAATTACTGTCGGTAAAACAAATTCATCGGTGGTTTCCTGGGCGTACGAGTTGATAACGGCTTGAACCGCCGAATCGGCCTCTTCACCCTCGCCATAAACCATTGCCGCATAAGCCTTCTCAACCCGATCCCATCTTTTATCCCGGTCCATAGCGTAATAGCGGCCACTGACGGTGGCGACGGCGCCAAGCCCTTTTTGGCGGCAGACATTCTCCAACTCTTCCAAATATTCTTTAGCGCTGGAAGGAGGGGTATCCCGGCCATCCAAAAAAGCGTGAATAAAGACTTCGTTCACACCCATTTCTTTGGCTAACTGAATCAGCCCGTATAAATGCTCGGTGTGGCTATGGACTCCACCGGGCGACACCAGTCCCATCAAGTGCAATGGCCGGTTTTCTTTCATGCAATATTGCATCAGGTCTAAAAAAACCTTATTTTGCTTGAATTGACCCTCGCGCAAAGCCTTGGAAATCCTCACCAAACTCTGATAGACCACTCTGCCGGCGCCGATATTCATATGACCGACTTCGGAGGTCCCCATCTGCCCCTCTGGCAGCCCCACGGCTTCCCCGGAACAAAGCAAGGTTCCATGGGGATATTGACCAAATAAACTGTCTAGAAAAGGAGTATTGGCGCTTTTAACGGCATTACCCTCGGTTTTAGGATTCAAGCCCCAACCATCCAAAATGATTAAGGCCGTAGGTCGATAACTCATTGGGTTTCCTCCCCGTGGACTTAGTAACGAACCAATTTATAGAACGATTCCGCATCCAGGCTGGCCCCGCCGACTAAAGCGCCGTCAATATCCGGTTGGTTCATGTATTCCTTGATGTTCTCCGGTTTGACACTGCCGCCGTACTGAATCCGCATTTTGGCGGCGGCGTCGTTCCCAAACAAGTTGGCCGTTGTTTTACGGATCAGGCTGATCACTTGGTTGGCATCGCCGGCGCTGGATGATTTACCGGTGCCGATCGCCCAGATGGGTTCGTAAGCGATAACGACCTGGGGAATTGCCGAAGCCTCGATACCTTCAAGCGCTTTAGTGGTTTGTTTTTTAATTAAAGCATCTGTTTCTCCGGCTTCCCTTTGGGCCAAAGACTCGCCAACGCAGATAATTGGTTTAATCCCGGCTGCTAATGCCGCTTTAGCCTTCAGATTGACGTCCTCGTCGGTTTCCCCGAAATATTGACGGCGTTCGGAATGCCCGATAATCACATAGTCACAGCCGATATCCTTCAACATGAGGGGCGAGACTTCTCCGGTAAAGGCGCCGGACTCTTTCCAATATAAATCCTGGGCTCCTAAACCATAGGGAGTGCCCTTTAATAATTCTTTCACCGTACTTAAAGCGGTAAACGGTGGACAAAAAACGACCTCGACATCGTTAAACCCGCCTAGTTTACTTACCATTGCCGTTACCAAAGCTTTCGCTTCGGGAATGGTTTTATTCATCTTCCAGTTTCCGGCAATAATTGGTTTGCGCATGAAGTCCTCCTTAAAAATGATTTATTTGTCAGCCAAAGCACTGACGCCGGGTAATTCTTTACCCTCCAACAATTCCAAAGAAGCACCGCCACCTGTAGATATATGAGACATTTTATCGGCGACGCCCGCCTGATTGACTGCCGATACCGAATCCCCTCCTCCAATAACAGTAGTAGCCCCCGGCAGTTCTGCCAAAGCTTTGGCAATTGCGGTGGTTCCAACGGCAAAACGGGGAAATTCGAAAACTCCCATTGGACCATTCCAGACTACTGTTTTCGCTCCTTTAAAGGCATTAGTGAATTTTTCAACCGTTAACGGTCCAATATCCATTCCCATCCAACCATCCTCAATTCCATTCCTGGCCACTTGCTTGGAGGGAGCATCAGCGGAAAACTCTTGGGTAACGATATGGTCGATCGGAAGGTAAATATATTTATGCGTTTTATAGGCTTTTTCTAAAATATCGCGGGTCTTTTCGAACATATCCTCCTCGATCATCGAATCACCGCAATAAATTCCTTTTGCCGCCAAAAAGGTGTAGGCCATGGCGCCGCCGATGATCATATGATCGACTTTATCAAGCAAACTTTCCAATACAGCGATCTTTGATGAAACTTTCGCGCCGCCGATAATGGCGACAAAAGGATGCACCGGATTTTTAATCACTTTCTCTTGAAGGTAATCCAGTTCCTTTTCCATGAGAAATCCGGCAACCGCGGGTAAAAAATGGGCGATTGTTTCGGTGGAAGCATGAGCGCGATGAGCTGTGCCAAAAGCGTCGTTAACAAAAATATCCCCATAGGCGGCTAATTCCTTGGCCATTCTTTCTCTATCGGCCGCCTCCTTGGAGGTCTCTTCCTTATGAAAACGGGTGTTTTCCAGGACTAAAATCCCGCCCCCGGTTAGGCTGTCCACCATTTTTTTGGTCTCGGGGCCTAACGCATCCGCGGCAAATTGCACATTTTTACCCAACAGTTTGGCTAAGTGCTCAGCGACCGGTTTCATCATATGTTTGGCTTCCAGATATTTCTTTTCATCAAAGGGTTTTCCCTCTTTGGCCGCTTTTTCTTTCGCCTTTTCCATGTCTTTCTTGGGATCGCCCAGATGGGACATAAGGACCAGGCTTTTAACCTTTTGATCCAGTAAATAAGTGATCGTTGGCAGCGCCGCTTTAATGCGGGTATCGTCTTGAACAACGCCGTCTTTCATCGGCACATTAAAATCAACCCGCATGATGATTCTTTTGTCTTTTAACTCGATATCCTGTACGGTTTTTTTTGATATTGGCATGTCTTTCCTCCCCCATATAATATCATTGAGTTTCGCAATTTTCTGTTAATCTTAGCCGTAGCTATCCGGAAACGAAGAAAATAGAGGAATGATCATAGCATTCCTCTATAAATAATATTGTCACTTTTGAATCATATACATTAACAGATCAACCACCCGGTTGGAATAACCCCACTCATTGTCGTACCAGGAAACTACCTTGAAGAATCTCTTCTCCCCTTTGAGATTGTTTTGGAGAGTCGCCAGTGAATCATAAATGGAGGAACGATTATCATGGATGAAATCAGTGGAGACCACCTCTTCATCGGCAATGCCCAAAATTCCCTTTAAGTATGAACCGGCGGCTTTTTTCATCAAGGAATCAATCTCCTCGATGGAGGTATCTCTAGCGGAGCGGAAGGTTAAATCAACCACGGAAACATCGGGGGTGGGAATCCGGAAAGACATACCGGTCAGTTTGCCTTTGGTCGCCGGTAAAACTTCGCCCACGGCCTTGGCCGCGCCGGTGGTCGAAGGGATAATGTTGATAGCCGCAGCCCGGCCGCCGCGCCAGTCTTTCTTGGAAGGTCCGTCAACCGTCTTTTGAGTAGCGGTGTAGGAGTGAATGGTGGTCATCAAACCGGTTTCAATTCCGATACCTTCTTTTAAAATCACATGTACCAACGGCGCTAGACAGTTGGTGGTGCAGGAAGCGTTGGAGACGATATTGTGTTTAGCGGGATCGTATTCATTTTCATTAACACCCATGACGATGGTTTTGACTTCACCTTTACCGGGAGCGGAGATAATTACTTTCTTGGCGCCCGCGGCCAGATGGCCTTTGGCTTTTTCGGAATCGGTAAAGAGGCCGGTGGACTCGATAACATAGTCAACACCAAGATCCTTCCACGGTAATTGGCTGGGTTCCTTGGTGGCCATTACACATTTAATCTTATGGCCGTTGACGATCAGGATGTCGTCGGCCTCCACATCCGGGCTGCTCTTGGCGGTAGCCAACTCCCCTTTGAACTTGCCGTGTATGGAATCATACTTCAGTTGATAAGCGAAATACTTGGCGTCGGTGCTGACATCGACCACAGCCACCACGTCAATGGTCTTGCCCAATAAACCCTTTTCCACCAGGGCATTGAAGACCAACCTTCCAATCCTGCCGAAACCGTTAATTCCAACCTTTACAGCCATTTCACATTCCTCCATTTAAATTAATTTGTTTAATAAAACCGGTGATTTCACCGTTAAAACACTAGTAACCTTCAATTACCCCCCTGGCGGCGCCCTCGTCGATAATCAAGGTGTCCCTGGTGGCGTTGGTCAGGACGGCTCTGACCGCCGCCGCTTTGCTTCTTCCTCCGGCCACGGCCACCACTTCCCGGATTAGGTTCAGTTCATGCAGTTGTATGCCTACGCTGGAAGTGGAATGGACCACCTTTCCGTCGATGGTAAAATAGTATCCGAATGCTTCACCAACTGCGCCCTTCCGTAGTAACTCCGCAATTTTCTCGGGCGGCATCTCCCGGCGGCGGGCCATTTCCTCCGCCGAACCGATACCGTGAAGAACGATATCGGCCTTGCGCAGCAGCTCCAACAGTTCCTTGATCTTCGGCTCCCCGGCGATAGATTGCATGGTTTCAACCTGTAAATCGTCGGGAGCATGCAATAGCCTGTAAGTGGCGCCCAAACCCTTGGCGATATTGGCGGCGATAGTGTTCGCCTGAATTTCCACCTCTTCGCCCAAACCGCCCCGGGCCGGGACTACGGTAATACTCCTTTTAACCGGTGATGAGGATAAGGCGCTGGCCACTTCAGCCAGGGTAGTGCCGCCGGAGACCGCTAAAATCGATCCATCCTTCAAAGAGGACTGCAAATATTCAGCAGTGATCCGGGCTAAATCTTTCTTGACTGTTTCATCCTGATCGGTATCCCCGGCCACTACAATTACTTTTTTCACCGGGAAAATAGCGGCGATTTGCTCTTCAAGATGGCTCAATCCTTGTAATCCCCTGATGTATCCCTCCATCTCCCTTAACAAAGTTTCCCCCGCCACAGTCACTTGCATACCCGAAGGGGCGCAGGAGATTAATTTTTGATCCCGTAAAAAATCAACTTCATTGCGGATTTTTCTCTCCTGGAAGTGCAGATATTCGGTTAAAGCCCGTCGTCCGACCGGCTGGTGGACTTCAATGGCATGCAAAATCTGATACCTGGAAATAATTAATGGTATAACTTCAGGAACTATCTTTTTTTGAATGGCAATCAATTTATCCATTATCGGTTTTCTACCAAATATTAGGCTGGCTGTTATCTGTCCCGCCATTGATAAATATGTCCCGCAACGGTCATAATAAAAATGATTCAAGGTTAATTGATGACATAGTTCTAACCAAGATCATTCCCTATTATATTCGCTCCGGACAATTAAATTCCTTCTTCTCCAGTAAATTTTTTCACATATTGGCGAATTAATCTTAAACGGTGGTTGACGGCGGATTTACTAATCGGCGGTAAATGACATTCCCCCAATTCTTTCAAAGAAGCCTCGGGATATTCCAGCCGCAGTTCAGCAGTGGTTCTTAATTTGACCGGCAGCACACTCAAGCCCGGTTTGGCGTTTAGCCTTTCAATCTCTTTAACTTGGATCATGGCAGCGGAAAGAGTCTTTTCGAGGTTGGCGGTCTCGCAATTCAAGCGGCGGTTTACCTCTTCACGCAGGCCTTTTACCACCCTAACCTCCTCCAGTTTTAAAACAGCGGCATGAGCTCCTATCAAAGATAAAAACTTGGCCAAAGCCTCACTATCCTTCAGGTAAACCAGGTAACTATCCTTGCGCATACCAATCTTGGCCTTTAAACCTAATAAATTCATCAGGTACACCAGGCCATTGGCAAAATCTTCGCTTTGGGTTACCATTTCCAAGTGGTAGGTTTTTTTTTGAGGGTCGGTGATAGACCCGCCCATCAAAAAGGCCCCTTTTAAAAAAGCGGCCCGGCAACAGTTCTCTTTCACCAAGGCCGGATTGATGCCACCCTCCAGAGAATGCTCCCTGGTCATCATCCCCAGCTCGTAAAGGATTTCCGTTACCCCATTTTGGGACGGGATCATCAGATTGTAACGGTGAAACTTTCCCAATTTCTCATTCTGCTCCACCCTGGTCTCTATTTCTAAATTGTATGAGGCTTTAATCAACTTGACGATCCGGCGGGCCACTCCCGCTGAGGCGGTTACGATGGATAAAGATAATTTTTGCCGGCCAGTTAGGTGAATACTACCGGCCATATGAATAATTGCCGCCAATTCGGCCCTGATGCATTTCGGACAACCGGTAATATCGGCCCTGACAATTTCTTCGCGAACTGTTTGGGAAAACTTCTCCATAACAATCTTCCTTAACTTCTTAATGAGAATTTTCTTGTAACCGTTAAGCCACAGAAGCACGAAGACATAGAAATTCTCTCTTTAAAAAAACGGACATTATGTTCTCTGAGCCTCTGTGTCTCTGTGGCAGATTTATCTTTTTATTAGCCGCCTTTCATTACCTTCCTTAGGCCTTTGTATCTCTGTTGCCAATAATCTTTTTCCGTTAATATTTGGCGAAAATCACTCATACAAATGAACGATCAACCATTTGCGGGAGGTATCAACCAAGAATGATCAACACCGTTTGGCTGGTTTTAGTCGGGTTTGGAATCGCCCTGGCGATTGGAACGGGCAAGGTGGCCCTGATCTCACCAATCATCTTTACCAGCGCCAATAAAGCTATTCAGTTCACCTTCGGGCTGGCCGGGACACTGGCTTTCTGGTCGGGGATCCTGAAAATCGCCGAAGCCTCCGGCATAACCGCTGAAATCGCCAAGTTTTTTCAACCGGTGCTCCGGAGGTTATTCCCTGACCTGGGGACTGAAAAACCGATATTAGGTCTAATATCATTAACGCTGGCCGCCAATCTGTTGGGATTGGGAAATATGGCGACCCCGCTCGGCTTAAAAACCATGACCGAACTCCAAAAATTCAACCACGAACCCGAAAAAGCCTCGGCTGAAATCTGCACCTTTCTAACCTTGGTTCTCGGTGGTTTAACATTAATTCCTTCAACGCTAATCGCCATTCGCAGCCAGGCCGGGTCGGAAAATCCAGCCGTCATCCTAGGGCCTGTATTAATAGTCACCTTAGCCGGAACTGTAGTGGGATTGCTGGTAAATTACGCGGTGTTGAAGGTCGGAGACTGGTCCAAAAAGGAGTAAACCGATGGTGGCCTGGTTTTTAACAGTTTCACAATGGTCGATTCCATTGTTATTGCTAATCATCCTGGGGTACGGCCGCCTTAAAAAAATACATTTATATGAAGTATTCATTGAAGGGGCACTGGAAGGGCTCAAAACCACCATCAGATTAACCCCTTATATACTGGCGATTTTTATAGCGGTCGGAATATTCCGGGCTTCAGGCGGCTTAAATCTGGTGGTTTACCTATTTAAGCCGCTCTTAAACATCCTGGGGATCGCCCCGGATCTGCTGACGCTGGGAATGCTCAAACCGCTTTCCGGTTCGGCGTCCCTGGGAATAACCGCCGAATTGTTAAATAAGTATGGGCCTGACACTACCACCGGGATTACGGCCTCGTTAATTCAGGGTTGTGGTGAAACGACCTTCTATGTATTATCTTTATATCTCGGCTCGGTAAAGATTAGAGACGGCCGCCACATACTGGTAGTAGGCCTCATTAGCGAACTGGCAGCCTTTATAATGGCTTTGTGTCTTGGTCCGCTGCTGGGGCTGGATTAGCGGGTTCCAACTTTTGGTCCGGGTTTTTTTCCACAGTGGCGGCCGCCTTCTGTTCAAGATTTTCCCAGATGATCTTCAAATCCAACTGCTTCTCGACCAGTTCCATTATTCCGCTTAAAAAGCTTTTGAATTGGTATTTAAAATATTCGCTCTGGTTTTTTAAGAGCGCTAAATTATGCAGTTCCGCTTGAATATCTTCCTTTACTTTAAGCCGTATGGCTTCCGCCTTTTGCTCGGCTTCACGGATTATCAACTCCGCCTGCCGTTTAGCGGTATTTTTAACTTCCTCGGCTGTTTCTTCTGCCAACAGCATTGTATTTCGTAGCGTATCCTCAATTGTTTGATATTGTGCGATTTTCTTGTTGACCTCTTCAAGCTGTTCCTTTAACTCCAGATTCTCCCGGTAAAAATGCTCATAATCCCGGCCGAATTTTTCCATAAATTCCTGGACTTCCTTGATGTTGTAACCTCTGAAACCGCGCCTAAATACCGTCGTCTCCAAATCAACCGGGGTTAACAAGCTGATCACTCCCTTGATTATTTAAAAAATTATCTCCAAATAGATCGGGAACATTATAAATGGTCATAAGTTAACTTTAGCTAGAATTTCGCCAACACCCTATTCCCCCGAGGGCACGTCACAAATACCTAGCCAGCAAGACCCCCAAACGCCCCTTTTTGGAGTGGCCGGTCAACTCTTGGAAAACCACCCGGCCCC